>URJF01000030.1 GCA_900548085.1 uncultured Oscillospiraceae bacterium
AGTGGCGGCGGAAATTGGGGATATGCTTGTGATGTGTTTTTGGACGGTAACAAAATTTATGTCCATAATGATTGTTACAGTTTCGGTGGAACCACCTGTAACAGCACTTATGAGATATACTCCGTAACTAAGTCGTACGAACTGAAAAAAGAAAAGTGTTACAGTGTTTACGACAGTAATGGCAGTAACAATACCCATATATACTCTGAAAAAGTTAAGGGCACTAAGTATAAAAGTGAAAAGGATTTAATGAAAGTCGTTGATAAAACGCCATTTAAAAATCATAAATCCTGTTACAAGAATAAAAAACATACCGGTTCGCATATTGCGTATGTCCAACTTTCAAATTGCGACGGAAGTGAGGCAGAAACAAACGGCGGTTATGGCTGTAAAGTCTACGATAACACTAATCTTAGGGCTAACCTAAAGCAGTATGGCCATTTGATTAAAAAGTCGAATATTAAGCCTGCAACCGCAAAATCTAACGGTTCCTATCACGGCGAATGTACAGTTTGTTCTCATAGTGCAAACTATACTGTATATAAGCATGCCGAGTTTACTTTTGCATCGACAACATATAACGGCAAAAATAAGAGACCGAGCCTTACAATTAAGGACTCTAAGGGCAAAAAAATCAGCAGCTCGTACTATACTGTAACTTATCCGAAGAAGAGCATTAAGGTCGGCAAATATACTGCAAAAGTCAAGTTCAAGGGACTTTACAGCGGTACAAAAACAGTCATCTATACCGTTAAGCCAAGGGGTACAAGTATAACAAAGCTCACTTCGGGCAAGGGCAAGTTTACTGCTAAGATTGCTAAGCAAAAGACGCAGACCACTGGCTACGAAATTCAGTACAGCACCTCAAAGAAGTTTAAGGGTGCAAAAAAGGCTACGCTAAAGAATTCAAGCTCATCAAAGACGATTAAGAAACTAAAGCGCAGCAAAAAATATTATGTCCGTGTCCGCACCTACAAGAAGTCAGGTAAAACCATCTGCTACTCCTCCTGGTCTAAGACAAAGACAATAAAAATAAAATAATCGGTTACCGCTCAAAAGGCGGAGGAGAACAAAAGCCGACAGACTGTAAAAAGTCTGTCGGCACTTTTTAGTTATCGAAGCCGGGGTTTGTGGCGTAATAGTTCTTGCGGTTCAGTTTGTCTGTGATAACTCGAAGTCCCTCACCGAATCTTTGGTAGTGGACTATTTCTCGCTCACGTAAAAACTTAATAGGCTCTATTACATCGGGGTCATCTACGAGACGAAGAATATTGTCGTAGGTGACTCTTGCTTTTTGTTCAGCTGCAAGGTCCTCATTGATGTCGGCTATCGGGTCGCCTGTGACCTGAATACTGCCTGCACTCCATGGCGAGCCGCTTGCAGCAGTCGGATATACGCCTGTAGTGTGGTCCACAAAATACGGTGCAAAGCCTGATTCTTCAATCTGCTTTTCTGTCAGATTTCTCGTGAGTTGATGCACAATAGTGCCAATCATCTCTAAATGTCCAAGCTCCTCGGTGCCAATATCTGTCAGCAAGCCTTTTAGCTCGGGGTATGGCATAGAGTATCTTTGGGATAAGTACCTCAGTGATGCACCCAGCTCGCCGTTCGGTCCGCCGTATTGACTTATGATTATCGCCGCAGCCTTAGGATCAGGATGCTTAATATTTATCGGGTATTGTAATTTTTTTACGTAATTGAACATAAAATCACTCCTTCTCACCATTCTATGATTTGATTTCAGTATTGACAAACATAAACTTTGCTCATGTTCGTATCATATTTTTCAAAAAATATTCACAATTTTTTAAAAAGTCAGCCGACGGCTTATAGATATGCCTAACTTTATTGTATATAATTGTAGTAATTGTTTATTAATTTATTCAGTTTTATGAATCTACTTGTCTTCAATTAAACAAAAATATTTCCGGGGGTTATGTTTTGAAAAAATTTATTAGTCTTATATTATGTTTAATTATGGTATCTGCAATGATTCCCAGCTTTAATATTATTGTCTATGCTAATGATACCAGTACATCATGGAAAGTTGAAGGTAACTATAAATATTACATAACTGACGGAAACGCAACAATTTCTTCTAATATCAGTAGCAATTTTAGCGGTGTTGTGTCTATACCGTCCACTATTGGAGGCTATCCCGTTACTGAAATTGGGAGCTTTTATTTGTGTGAAGGAATAACAAGGGTTATTATTCCAAGCAGCGCAACATCAATATCTGAGAATGCTTTTCAAGATTGCTCTAGTTTAGCAAGTGTTTCTATTCCAAGCAGTGTAAAGGAAATAAAGTACAGAGCGTTTATGAATTGCGGCAATTTGCAAAATGTTTCATTTCAAAACGGCGTGAAAACATTGGGATGGGGACTGTTTGAAAATTGCACTTCGCTAAAAACAATAACACTTCCGGCAAGTTTGGAAAAAATCTACGGCGACTTATTCAGTGGATGTAGTTCCTTAACATCCATTTCAATGGACTCAAGCAGTAAAAATTTTTCTGCTCAGGATGGCGTTTTGTTTAATAAAGACAAGTCAAAGATTGTGAGATATCCATCTGCAAAAATTGGCACAAGTTATGCTATACCGAGTTCGGTCAGAAATATAGAGAAAAACGCATTTAAATATTGTGAGAATTTAACAAGTATAACAATACCAAATATTGTGACTGAAATAGGAATAAACAGTTTTCAAGATTGCCATAATTTGTCAGATGTGACACTCCCTGAAAGTCTGATAAGTATAGGCGAAGATGCGTTTGAAGAATGTACAAGCCTAAAAACTATAACACTTCCCCAAAATGTAACCAGCATCGGAGAAGGAGCATTTTCAGATTGTCGCAATCTTTCAAATATTGAAGTAAATGAAAATAACAAATCATTTTGTTCTTATTCGGGAATTTTGTTGAATAAAGACAAAACGACTCTCATTCAGTGTCCATCTGCTTATCCTAACGAAAATATAACTATACCAAATGGTGTTACGAGTATTTCAAAATACGCATTTGTGTCTTGTGAAAATTTGAAAAGTATTACTGTTCCAGAGTCACTTCAATCTGTTGGACTAGATGCTTTTTCACATTGTGACAATATTGAAAAAGTAAATATCAGCAATTTGAGCAAATGGTGCAGTATCGATTTTGGATTGGAAAAATATGTATCTACTTCTTCGAATCCTCTTTATAGCGGAAACGGATTATTGTATCTAAATGGTACACTGATTAAAAATTTGGTCGTTCCGTCAGGAGTTAAGCAATTAGGCTTGTGTGCCTTTGCCGGAATTAGTTTGAATTCCATAACGGTTCCTGATAGTGTGGTTAGTATTGACCAATCTTTTTACGGATGTTCTGACTTAGAGAGTTTAACAATTCCTTGTTCTTTTGATTTTGGACACAATAGGGTGTTTGACGATGCAAGTATTGATAGCTTAACTTTAACAAACGGCACAGGAAAAATGGCTGAGTATCCAAATGATGCCTCGAGTTCTTTTCCATGGTCGACTATTAGAAATATCTATATTCAAAACAATGTATGTTCACTTGAAATGGAGTTCCTTAAAAAATGTGCTAACTTAGAAAGTTTCAATGTGTCTTCAGATAATAAAAATTATTCCTCAGTTGACGGCGTGCTGTATAACAAAAATAAAGAGTTATTGGTGCTTTACCCCAGTGAAAAAACTGACACAGAATTTGTAATTCCAAGTTTTGTAAAGAGCATTGGCGATTATGCATTCAATAATTGTAATGCTATAATTTCACTCGAATCAGATGTAAACAGCATCGGTAGAAACGCATTTTATCAATGTTCTAATCTAAAAAAAGTAGAAATAAGTAATTCATGTCCTTCAATAGGAGATTATGCTTTTTATAGATGTAATGGTGCAACTTTTGATTTTGCTCAAGGAATTTCTAAAGTCGGAGCAGGTTCCTTTGACGGTTCAAATATAAAAAGTATCACATTAAAAGACGGCGTTAAAGAAATAGGAGATTACGCCTTTAATGATTGTCCAATAATAAAAATTGAAATTCCAAACTCTGTCGAGACTATTGGCAACAATGCTTTTTCCTATTGTGACCGAATAGAAGATATTGCAATTCCAAGTTCGGTAAAAACTATTGGCGATAACGCTTTTAGATATTGCAGTGAAATTAGAAAAATGATTATTCCGAGTAGTGTTTCTTCAATTGGAAATAATGCATTTGAGAGTTGCAAAAATTTATATGCAATAGTAGTAGATGCCGAAAATATGTATTATTCGTCATGTGCAGACAATGTTTTGTATAACAAAGACAAAACTCGAATGATTAAAATTCCCGAAAATTTGTCTAGGACAAAATATGTTCTTCCAAACACTGTAGAAGAAATTGACGATTATGCTATTGAAAATTGCCAATACATCAAAAATATCGTAATTGATAAGAATGTTAAATCCCTTTCAAAAGTTGATTTTAGTGGATGTTATGAATTAAATTCGGTTACGATTTTAAATCCAAATTGCGAATTACCATCTGCTAACAACTTCCCAAGTAAAACTGTTCTTTGCGGTTTATCAAATTCAACAACACAAAAATATGCAGAGTCAAACGGTTATACTTTTGAGGCTCATTCCCATTCCTATGTAAAAAAGGTCATAGCTCCTACTTGTACCAGTCGGGGATACACAATCAATTATTGTGAATGCGGTGATGAATTTATTGATAATTATACTTCATTAGCACCTCATACAGAAGTTATCGACAAGGCCGTTCCTGCTACTTGCTTTGCTACCGGATTAACAGAAGGAAAGCATTGCTCAGTATGCGGAGCTGTAATTATCAAACAAAATGTTACCCCTAAACTTTCACACGACTATAAATTTACTAAGACTGTTCAGCCAACTTGTTCAACAAAGGGGTACACTCTTTACACCTGCACTAAATGTGGAGATACATACAATACCGGCATTAAGGATTGCTTGCCTCATACAGAGGTTGTGGATAAGGCAGTAGAAGCAAATTGTATAAGGACCGGTTTGACAGAAGGTAAGCATTGTTCGGTATGTAATACTGTTATAGTAGCACAAAGAGTAATACCAAAAACAGAACATAAATATGAGAAAAAGACCATTAAGCCAACAGAGAATAGCCAAGGATATGATTTGTATACTTGTGTTGTATGTAATGATTCTTATAAAACAAATTACACTTCTTTAGGAATAATAATTGAAGGTGAAAAAATAAAAGCGAAATCGGGGCAGAGGGTAAAGATACCGATAAAGATAAAGAACAATACTGGGCTGTTAGGTTTCAAATTGACATTCAGCTACGATGCGGAAAAGATGAAACCGGAAACGATAGAGTACGGAGATTGTTTTGACAGTGGATTGCAGGATAATATTGAAGGTGACGCAGAGGCAGGAGAATTCAGTGTGTACTGGACCGGCAATAATGCAGAAAAATTCAATGGAACTGTGTTCTACATAAATATGCTGGTTGATAAATCGGCAGTAGGAGATACAACGATCGGAATTGATTATTCAAGAGATGATACTTTTGATGATAACTTTAAAAGCGTAGCACTGACTTGTAATGATGTAAGCATTTCAATTACAAATGCTTCGGCAAAGAATTATTGTATGAGTGAAATTCTCGGCGGAACTGATTTTCAGCTAAACAATGAATGTTCTGCAGAGGCAGGAGAAACAGTGTATGTAAAGACCCTGTTGAATCATTCAAACAGCTTTGAAAGTATCGTTAATCGGGTAGATAAGAATAGCAGAAAGGTAAAATATACCTACGATAAAGATGCTTTTGAATTTGTAGGCTTCTACAATGAAACCGGAACAGACAGAGTGACCTACGAAGACGCATATACATCTGTAACAGATGGAGTGATAATAGATTACGCTGATTTGAATTCTTGTTCCGGATTAGTATTTAAGGCAAAAGAAAATGCAGTCAGCGGAAAATATGAAGTTGGAATGACATTTGACAAAGCAATAGAAAATATGTTGGACCAATATAGCTGCAATCCGCTAAAGGTATCGATAACACCGTCACAAACAAGTGACACAGCTACGGTAAGCGTCAAGGAAGGTGTTACAGGTAGCAAAGGCGAAGAGATTTCAGTGCCTGTCCAAATATCCAATAATCACGGAATAATGGGATACAAAATTAAGGTCGAATACGATTCGTCACAAATAGAACCTGTATCTGTTACTAAAGATTCAAAATTTGCAGGCAACTTCAATGACACCATAGGACAAAAGAACGGAGAGTTCTATGTCGTATGGAACAGCACACAGGGCAACACTTCCAACGGAAACCTGATGGTGATAAAGTTTAAGGTTATCACGAGCACAGCTTGCGGCAGTAAGATAACATTATCTTACTCGCAGACGGATACCTTTAACGAAAAATATGACGATGTGGTTTTTGATTGCAAATCGAGCGAGCTCCACTTGAACGGAGGTCACAAGTATACCACAAAAACAATTGCACCTACATGTACAGAAAATGGATACACAATTTACACCTGTACAACCTGTAATTATTCGTATCGTAAGTCTAACAGCAGTCAGGCTTTGGGTCATAACTGGAATGACGGAACAGTGATAGAAAAAGCAACGTGTACGGAGAACGGTGTAAAGAGAGTAACTTGTACAAGATGCAAAATGAACAAAAATGTATCTGTTCCAATGGTTGGACATAAGTGGGGTTCAGGTATAGTGACTAAATCGCCGACGTGTACAGCAGAGGGAACAAAAACCTACACTTGTTCACTCTGTAATGAAAAACGAACAGAGCGAATAGCCAAAACAGAGCATAAACTTGTATCTAAGACAACAAAAGCAACGTTGTCTGCAAATGGCAAAAAGGAAACAAAGTGTTCTGTGTGCGGAGCTGTTACCTCAACAACAACTATTCAAAGGCCAAAGACAATTAAATTGTCAGCGTATTCATATACCTACAACGGCAAAGCAAAGACGCCGAGTATCAGTGTAAAAGATGCAAGCGGAAAAACAATTTCAAGAAACAATTACACGGTTAAGTATGCAAGCGGCAGGAAGAATGTCGGAAAATATTCTGTAAAGATTACATTCAAAGGATATTATACCGGAACAAAAACGCTCTACTTTACTGTAGTACCAAAAGGAACAAGCATAAGTTCAATATCCGGTGCATCAAAGGGATTTTCAGTCAAATGGAAAAAACAGCGAACACAGACAACCGGATATGAGCTTCAATATGCAACAAACAGCAAGTTCACAAAAGGCAAAAAATCAATTGTTGTTTCCAAAAACAGCACTACCTCAAAAAAGGTAAAGAAGCTGAAGAAAAAACAAAAGTATTATGTCCGAGTAAGAACTTACAAAACTGTCAAAGTAAATGGTAAATCTACAAAGATTTATTCAAACTGGTCTAAATCTAAATCTATTAAATCTGCTTAATTTGGAGGAGAAATATGAAAAAAATAAGTAAGAGAATATTATCAATATTTTTATCGTTATTGATGATTGTTTCTGTATTACCGGTTGGCGTGTTATCTGCTAACGCAGCTTCGCCGTCTTTACAAAATGCTATAAATTGGGCCGTGGCTATTGCAAATGATAACAGTCATGGATACAGTTGGGTTTCGGCTTGGAGAAATGGTCCTGACTATGATTGTTCTTCATTGGTTGGAAATGCACTGTATAATGGCGGATTTACTTCTGCCGGAACCAAATTAAAGACAATGAGTACAAGAAGCGAAGAATCTATATTGAAACAGTTGCACTTTAATGATGTAACACATAGTGTAAATTTATCTACAGGTAGTGGTTTGAGAGCCGGAGATGTTTTGTGGGTGGGAGGACACACAGAAATGTACATTGGCAACGGACAACTTGTCGGAGCACATCAAAGTAGTAAACCTTGCTATTGTTCAAACAATCACGGATACAGAGGTTATCACATTGGTTGTTACAATTGTGGAGAAAAAGCCGGAGACCAAACAGGAAGTGAAATAAGTGTAACAAAGTACAGAAATCATCCGTGGTCAAAGGTATTTAGGTATAATGGCAGTGCACCAAGCAACGGCTCCGGAACTATAAATAACACCACAACAAGTACAAAGAATAATTACTATAATTCAAGTGCTTCATATCAGGGACAAGCAACATACAGAAATACTTGCGGATATAATGTAAACATAAGAACAGGTGTTGGTACAAATAACAGATCAATAGGAGTTGTGCCGAACGGACAGTCAGTATATATTAACCAAACCCAAGGTAACTGGGGATACGGAAGATATGGCGGAAAAACAGGTTGGATATGCTTAGATTATTTTACAAAGCAGTCTGTCCCCGAAGCAACAACACCGAGCATCAATGCAACAGGGAACGGTCATGTTGCAGTTAAGGAAAGAATAACAGTAAGTTGGGCATCTAATAATGCCTCTCGCTACGATTTGAGTGTTACGGGTGTAGAGACAAAAACCTATTCCGGTTTAACCTCAAACAGCCAAGAGATAATACTGAATAATGTCGGTACATATTACTTTAAGGTAAAGGCTTATAACTCAGTAGGAAAAGAAACCTCTTGGAGTACAACAATAAGCTGTGTGTCAGAGAGAGACAGACATGTAAAGTTTGTTGATTGGGATAACACAGCATTAGAAGAGTTTGATGTAAAGTACGGACATAATGCGCCTACACCAAAGTCTCCCAGCAGAAAAGGATATACATTTGAAGGTTGGGACAGCAGTTACTTTAACATAACAGCAGATAAAACAATCAAAGCGAAGTACAAGATTATCACATACACAGTAAATTTCTTCGACAGAACAGGAAAACTTATCGGATCTCCTCAAAAAGTTGAGTACGGCCATGATGCAACACCGCCGACAGATGTGAATACCGAAGCGAATTATGTGTTTAAGGGTTGGAACAGTACAGCATACAAGAATGTATATACAGACAGATCGGACAAATGCATAAATATTGACGGAATATATGCGTGGGATAACTATGACCTGCCCGTAAGATGTAAAAATGCAAAAGCTGAGAGAGATTTCTTTGGCTACAATGTAACCGTTGATGTAGAAAACAATGATTCAAAACCAACAAATGGCAGAATTGTTGTCGCATTAAAGACTTCTGAAGGTAAACTCGTAGAAATGACAGAGTCATCTGCATTTGCAATTAAGGCAGGAAAAACAAAAACAGGATGTGAAGTGTATGTTCCTTGCCAAAAGCCGGCAGCAAAGGTCGAAGTATTTATGGTGACGAACTATGCTACAGGCATTCCGATTTCACCAATATTGACTACAGAGATTACCGAAGGCCTTATGTATGCCGAATCTACAATCAAACCGAATGAAAGCGAAGTAACAGATTTACAAGAGGTTACACAGTATAAATATAGAGAAAAGGAATTCAAAACAGGTAATACAAAAACTTTGGCCGGTTATGAATATACCGGAAAAAGAAACGAAAACTTAATCTCTCAGTCCGGTTGGATAGATAATACATTATCAACTTATGATAACGAAACAGAAAAGAGAGTATTGACTAACACAAGAACAGTGAATACATATTCCACAAGAACTCTTACTTGTTTTTATCACTTCTACAAAAGAGGAGGAGGCAATCACACATATTGCCCGACGAGTCACGTAGGCGGAACATGGCATCAGATAAATGTTGTCAGCTCGGCTATGACACACTACGGACAGTCCTCGGATAACAGCGGCGTAAACAAATACAGAGGTCCGGCATGCCCAAGCTGCGGAGCGTCTCAGTATTGGTTTAAGAGCGTAAACAGAAATGATGATACAACCGAGCAATATGTTTCCGGCTCAAAAAAACAGTATTATTACAATACATATAGGTACAGCTATCAGTTCTATCGTTGGAAGCAGTGGACAGATTGGTCTGACACTGCAGTAACAGCAACAGGTGACAGAGATGTACAGACCAGAAAAATTTACAGATACAAGAGTAATGTGCCACAAGTAGAGGATACAACAGGAAAAACAAGAACCCAAAGTGGTAAGGTCGATTCCGCATTTGCAGGAAAGCAGTTGATGCTTTATGTATATGGATATACCGGAGCGTCGGACTATACAAACCAGTTTATCGGACAGACAACCGTAGGTGCAGACGGTTCATACAGCTTTACATACAAGCTTCGCCAAGAGCCGACTGCTCAAACCGGTGACTATACTATAGCAATCGGTATAGAGGGAACATCCGATATTACCAAGGTAGGCACTATTGAAGCACCTAAGCCGTCATATACTGTTAACTTCTATGACTTCGACGGTAATATTATTGATACGCAAACAGTTCAAGAAGGAAAGAATGCTACAGTACCCGAAAGTCCTGCAAAAACAGGATACGATTTTTGCGGTTGGGATAAATCAACAACAAGAATAATGGAGAATACCGATTTCTATCCGGA
Organism: uncultured Oscillospiraceae bacterium; assembly: GCA_900548085.1. Classification (GTDB taxonomy): domain Bacteria; phylum Bacillota; class Clostridia; order Oscillospirales; family Acutalibacteraceae; genus Eubacterium_R. Next base: position 10,436 of record URJF01000030.1, read on the forward strand.
ATTTGAAAAGAAAGAATTTACAGTAGTATTTGTGGATTGGCAAAATCAATTTCTTAAGGTAGAAAAATTTAAGTACGGCGATGCATTGTCAACACCTGATGCCAAAACAGTAGAAGGTTACAAATTTGTCGGATGGGATAACAAGAGCAACATCGTAACTCAGGATATGGTAGTAACAGCACAGTATGAAGCTAACAAATACAAGATAGAATTTGTTGACCAAGACGGAAAGGTAAAGGATACGCAGTATGTGGATTACGGAGCTACCGCCGTTGTACCTGATGATATAAAGGGTGACAATATTACATTCGACGGATGGCTGAACGAAGAAGAGTCCACAGAGGTAACCCACGACGCAAAGATATATCCTGAATATCATTTTGACGAAGATACAGAGGTGCCGACAGCAAACTACCAGTCGGGAGAATATACAAGCGAGTTATCATTGCAGTTGACAACAAAAGATGAAAACGCAGTAATTTACTATTATCTCGACGGAAACGAGCATCAGGCAACAGAATACACCGGCCCAATAAAACTTGACAAGACACATTCTGTAACATATTACGCATCATCACTCGGTAAGAACGATAGTGAAAAAACTACAAATTACTATTGTATCAACACTTCGGGTAATACTAAATATCATATTGTGGATTTTTTTGACAATGAAACACCATATTCAACAGATACTCTGTTGGTTGCCGATAACAGCAAATTAAGTTTAGATATGATTCCACAAAAAGATGGTTATAGTTTAGATCATTTTTATACTGACAGTAGTTGTACAACAGAGTTTAATGTTTCTACGCCTATAACTGCTTCAACCTCTTTGTACATTAAGTACACACCAAAACAGTATTCGGTAATATTCAATATTGAAGGTGGTTCGATACTTGAAACTCAGAATGTAAACTATTCTGAATCCGCAAAGGATCCGAATGTTCCCGAAAAGGCAGGATACATTTTTGCAGGCTGGGATAAGGATTACAGCTGCGTAACAGAGGATATGGTAGTAACCGGTAAATATTTGAAAGAGTCAGAGTATGCAAAGATTTCACTTGATGAATCATCATATGATTTGTATGTGAACACAAGCTTTGCTCTTAATCCTACAATTACTCCGTTCAATCTTGTAGGCGAAGAAATTGAGTGGACCTCAAGTGATTCAAGTATTGCATCTGTAGATTCAAACGGTGTTGTAAAGGGCTTAAAGGCCGGAGAAGCAACGATTACAGCAACAGTAAAAAGTTCAAAGAGTACAGCATCCTGTATCGTTACAGTAAAGGCTTCTGCAAAGAAGGCGTTGCTGCTGAACAGTGATTCAAAATTGAATTATGACAGCCTTGGCTATCTTAGAGGAATTAAACCCGGAACAACATCTGCAGATGTTGCTAAGGAATTTGTTAATACCGAGATTAAATTCTATGATATTGACGGTATAGAATTAACCGATACGGATTATGTGGGAACGGGCTGCAAAATTCAGCTTGTTGCAGGTGATAACATCATCGATTCAAAGACGGTAGTTGTTACCGGAGATATGAACGGCGACGGAATTATCAATAACAAGGATGTTGCTATGATGAATAAATACCTTGTTGAAAAGGTGACAGCCAATGAGTGTCAGGGATTGGCAATAGATGTTAATGGCGACGGCTATATTAACAATCGTGACGCTGCTATGCTTGCAAGATACCTTGTTGGCAAAGAAACTTTGAATTCATAAAATATAGACAATTTAATTATCATTGCTCAATCGGGAAAGACTTTAGTTTTTCCCGATTTTGTTGTTTTTGCTATTAGCTCAATTTGTATGTTAGCCAATAGTTAATACAAGGGTGGTTTTTCGGTTAATAAACATAATCACACTATTTCATAGAATGTAATAATCAGAAATGAGGTGATTTTATGTACTTTGTTATAAAGGTCGGGTCTGTTACCAATGCGCAGAGGGGGCTCAGAATTCTTCACTCATTGGGTTACAAGGCGACAATGAATCGGCTCCAAAATCCTGCACCCGGCGAAGGCTGCGGCTATGTAATAAACGTCAGTGCTGACGATGACGAGCCGGTTTATGCATTGAAAAGCAATGGTATAGATATAATCGGGGTTGAAACAAAATGATATATTTTGACAATTCAGCCACAACTTATCCAAAGCCAAAAGAGGTTTTGACAAAAACTTATGTTGCTATGCAAAACCTGTCGTTTAACAGTGGCAGGGGAGGTTATGCACAGAGCTTGGCGGCGGCAGAAAGAATATTTGAGGTCAGAGAGAAAATAGGCTCAATGTTTTCTTTTCCGCCGGAAAATGTAGTGTTCACAAAAAATTGTACCGAGGCTCTAAATATTGCAATAAAGGGCAGCGTTAACAGAGGAGACCATATAGTTATTTCCTCTCTTGAGCATAACAGCGTCAGCCGTGTGGTCCAAAAGCTGACCGACGACGGATATGCCCAATATGATGTTGCGGATTTTTCCTATGATGACAGCGAAACAGTTCGAAATTTTGCCGACAAAATTAAATCTAATACTACGCTCGTTGTTTGTATGCATTCCAGCAATGCCTTCGGCGTTGGATTCCCTATTTCAAAAATCGGCAAATTATGCAGGGAGAAG
>URJF01000031.1 GCA_900548085.1 uncultured Oscillospiraceae bacterium
ACGATGACCCTAACAACAGCAATATCCGTATCGCTCCGTCGCTTCCTCCTGTAGAGGAGCTCGACATTGCCACACAGATTCTTTGTGTAAGTGTCCAAATCGCTTGTATAGAAAAGCTGGTGGGCTGATGTTAGTCGGAGCATCCACCTCGTGTTTCTACCCGTTAGAGACAGAAAAGTCTTTGGCTAAGGTTATTGACTGCGGATTTAAGCAGGCAGAGGTTTTCTTTAACAGTTCTTCAGAGCTTGAGGACAGTTTTGTCCTCAATATGAAAAAGCAGGCAGACGAAGCCGGTGTTGAGATATTGTCCATACATCCGTTTTCTTCCTCGTTGGAGAACAACTGTATATTCGGCGAATATCAGCGCAGATACGACGATTTCATCGGTCTTTATCGGCAGCATTGTCACGCTTGTGCTTTGCTCGGAGCTAAGTATGTAGTTATTCACGGTTCACTTGTTAAGCAAAAAAGGCCTCTTCCTCCGGAGCATTATTTTGAAAAATTTCGCTCATTGGCAGAAGTAGGAAAAGAAGAGGGTGTTATTGTTTGCCAAGAGAATGTAAATGCTTTTCGCTCTCAGTCGATAGATTTTTTGAAGCAGATGCGCTCTGCTCTCGGCAAGGATTTTAATATGGTGTTTGATGTAAAGCAGTCTATTCGTGCCGGTTATGATCCCTTTGAGTTTTTGGAGGAGTTTAAGCACGATATTGTCCATGTCCATCTGAGCGACAATTCTTCCGAAAAGGATTGTATGCCTCCGGGCAGAGGATGTTTTGATTTTGCTCGCCTTTTCCGTACCTTAAAGAGAGCGAATTATAAGGGCTCATATGTTATCGAAATTTATTCTATGGGCTATGATGTTGTTGCCGAGCTTAAGCGCAGCAAAGAATTTTTAGACAAAATTGAGGTATAACAAAACTAAAATGTCAAAAGTAAGCAACAAGACAAAAGGAATTATTTGTATTCTCATATCGTCATTTTGTTTCAGCGGTATGAGCTCGTTCATCAACCTTTCCGGTGATGTTCCTGTGCCCCAAAAGGTATTTTTCCGAAATCTTGTTGCTTTTTTCTGTGCCTCATTTGTGCTTATAAAAAATCATGAGCCGTTCAAACCGACAAAGGGATGTATGCCTTTTCATATGCTCCGTGCATCTCTTGGCCTTTTGGGTGTGTTCGGCAACTTTTATGCCACCACCCATATGGCACATACTGCGGATGCCGCAATGCTCAATAAGCTGTCGCCGTTCTTTACCCTGATTTTTTCTGCTGTTTTCTTAAAAGAAAAAGTTAAGCCTAAGCAGGCGATTGCTATAGGAGTAGCGTTTATAGGCTCGCTGTTTGTTATTAAACCGACGATGTCTAATGTTGAGCTTTTACCGTCCCTTGCCGGATTGGCAGGAGGATTGTGTGCCGGCTCTGCCTATACCTGCGTTCGTCATATGTCTAACAAAGGAGAGAACGGCAGGTTTACTGTATTTTTCTTCTCTGCATTTTCGATAGCAGTCACTACGCCGTATATTGTTTTTGATTATCACCCTATGACCGCAAGGCAGCTTTTGTATCTGCTTTTTGTAGGCGTTTGTGCCGCAGGAGGTCAGTTCGGTATCACCGCCGCATACTCATATGCGCCCAGCCGTGAAATCTCTGTTTATGATTATTCTAACATTATTTTCACTGCCATTGAGGGTTATCTGTTCCTTAATCATCAGGTGCCTGATTTGTGGTCAATTGTGGGTTATGTTGTTATCTGTTCTATGGCTGTTTGGATGTTCTTCTACAACAAAAAGGACGGAACCCCAAAAATTGCCGCAAAGTAACTATATATTGTTGTAAAGTAAAACACTTGCATTTTTCTATATGTTGTGTTATAATATGGCTTATGGAAAATAATGACAATCCTACAAAGGAGGAAAACATTATGAGATGCCCGTTTTGCGGATATGGTGAAAGCAAGGTTATTGACTCTCGCCCTACTGATGAAAACGAAAGAATACGCCGTAGGAGAGAATGTCTCCAGTGCGGTAAGCGTTTTACTACTTATGAGATTATCGAGGATGTTCCGATTATCGTAGTAAAGAAGGACAAATCCCGTGAGGTGTTCGACCGCAACAAGATACTCAAGGGTATGCTACGTGCCTGCGAAAAGAGGCATGTCACCATTGACGATTTGGAAGAAAAAATCGGTGAGATAGAGACTGCTTTGCAGTCATCTGTTGACAGAGAGGTTACCTCTGCTCGTATCGGTGAGCTTATTATGGAAAAGCTAAAGGACATCGACGAAGTTGCATATGTTAGATTCGCTTCGGTATATAAGGAGTTTGACTCCGCAGAGTCTTTTAGAGAAGAACTTGCTAAGCTGAATGATAAATAAAATTACAGGCAGTAGCTGATTTAGCGTACTGCCTGTTTCTTATTTTACTTGTTTTATTTTGTTACCGGACACAATATATCCTTTTTCGGCTGCCTCAATCATCGGCATATCCGCTATGTTGTCTGTGTAAAATTCGTCTATGCTCTCGTCTGGGAATTTTTCTCTGAAAGCATCGCATTTGTTTTTGCCGAAGTTTATGTATTCTACTTCCAGTGTTTCTCTGTTCACTGTGGTGCATACGAGTTTATTTACGCCCAATCTTCTGCACAATTCGTCCATAATGAGATTTAGAGAGGCTGTCATAATCACATCATCACTTTGGGGCTTGTACCATTTTTTTATCTTATGTATGTGGCTGTTCCAAAACTCATTTACCAGCTCATCATAGCTGTCAAAAGCAGTCAGATAATCTATAGCATATTTTTTTACTGCTTCCTCCAAGTCCGCCATGGTCGTCTTGCCTGCCTTGTACTTCAGCAGATTGTATACCACAACAAAAAGGTATTTTATTACCTTTGGATTTTTCTTTATGCTGAACAGATAAAAGTCGAATACACTTTCTCCGTTATATATAGTGTTGTCAAAATCAAATACTCTCATATTTTACCATTTTGGATTGTCACAGTCGGGGCAGTCCTTGGTTTTTATTCCTGCTCGGTATTCTACATAGCAGCCGCATTTTGTGCACATTCCGGCTAAGAGATTGTCGCACTTCTTACATTCACTCAGTCTCTTTTTGTAGGTTTTGTCATCTGCCCTCAGTTCTTTTTCCACTGAATTTAGCTGTGACATTATTTCTTTCAGTGTTACTTCACCTCCCGCTTGGAGCAGGAGACATCTTTTGCAATCTTTCATTTTTCTATCACAAACTTGACAACAGAACATGGAGGTATTACAGCCGTAAATCCGTCGTCACATTTCGTGAAATCATCAAATTTCTCTGTTTTAACGCTGTCCTCATTACCAAAATCATTGTATTGATTGTACTGTCCGGTCAGTATCTCAGCAGTGATGCTCTTGACGGCAGTGTCGGCTATTTGGCACTTTATCTCAGAGGCATTTTGGTGCGATGTGTTTGTGATTGTGGCATAAATCACGCCGTTATCGTCCATAGATGCTGACTCAATTAGCTGTGGAAAACTTTTTTCATCCTGCTTTGAGTCGATTGACGGTGTAGTGATATATGAGCCTATGAGCGTGTTATTTTGGTGCTCCTTGTACATTTTGAACACATAGTAGGTCGGAGTCTTTACCATCTTGTTACTGTCTGTGAGAATAACAGATTGGAGCACATTGACTGCCTGTGCAATGTTAGCCATCTTTACTCTGTCAGCGTGTTTGTTGAATATGTTGAGTGTCAGTCCTGCCACAATAGCGTCACGCATTGTGTTCTGCTGATATAAGAAACCCGGATTTGTGCCCGGCTCAACATCATACCATGTGCCCCATTCATCCACTATCAGCTGTACCCATTGCTGCGGATTTACACTGTTCATCATAGTGATATGATTGTTTATCAGTTCTTCCATTCTGTATGCTTTGCATATAGTGGAGTTGTACTCGGTTTCATCAAAATCGGTGGCAGAGCCCTTGTGCTCCCATTTGCCTGTGGGGATAGTGTAGTAGTGGAGAGATATTGCGTATGCGTGGTGCTTTACTTTGTCCATTACTTCTTTTGTCCAGTGGTAGTCGTCCACATTAGGACCGGTGGCTATTCTGTTTATGTGCTTGGATTTGTCGTAGTCACGGCAGAACACGTTATACTGCTTGAACAGACATCCGTAGTATTCGGGGTCCATATTTCCGCCGCAGCCCCAGGATTCGTTGCCTATACCTAAGTAGTTCAGTCTCCACGGTTCTTTTCTGCCGTTTTTTTGGCGCAGCTCTGCCATAGGTGATATTCCGTCAAAGGTCATATATTCTACCCATTCGCTCATTTCTCTTACCGAGCCTGAGCCGACATTTCCGTTTATGTATGTGTCACAGCCTAATTGCTCACACAGTTCAAAATATTCGTGAGTGCCGAAGCTGTTGTCCTCGACTACACCGCCCCAATTAGTGTTTATTATCTTTTTGCGTTCCGACAGGGGACCTATCCCGTCTTTCCAATGATATTCGTCAGCAAAACAACCGCCCGGCCATCTCAGTACCGGCAGTCCCATCTCTTTCAGTGCGTTTACGACATCGCATCTCATTCCGTTTTTGTTTTCGATTTTTGAGTCTTTGCCCACAAATATACCACCGTAGATACATCTGCCAAGATGCTCGCTGAAATGTCCATATATATTCTTGTTAATTGTTGCGATTTTTTCATTTGGATTGATGAGATATTTTTCCATATTACAGTATCCTCCGAGTTGATATTTCTAAGTTACCATAATAAAAACTTAATGTCAATGAATTGGCTGTATATATTGACTTTATTTTTATTTGTGATATATAATATACATAGAGGTGAGGTTTGTATGAATAATATCAAAAAATGCCTTAGTATTATCGACAATGTTCAGGCTGACGGACTTATTCTTATCAATGAGTCCAATATGCACTATCTGTGCGGATTTTCTCCCAGCGAGGGTATGGTAGTCGTTTTCAAAAACGGCGATGCCTACCACCTTGTTGACTCTCGCTATACCGAGACCGCTCAGCAGCACTCAAAAGATACAGGCTTGAAAGTTATTGAGATACAGTCTCGTTTTATGGACGAGGTTGCCGATTTGGTTTGTGAGCATAACGCAAACACAATGGCTTTTGAGGGCGACACTATTTCACTTAAACAGTATGATGCCCTTAATGATACCATGGAGGATGTTTTCTTCGTTTCTATAGGCGATGCTCTTATGCGTGAGCGTAACAAAAAGGAGCCTGAAGAAATCGTTCTTATGAAAAAGGCTAATGCCATCGCCGAAAAAGCATTTCTCGAATTGCTCAATCATATCCAACCCGGCAAGACAGAAAAAGAGTTGGCCGCTTACTTCGATTACCTTATGGCTAAAGAGGGCTCCGACGGAGTTTCGTTTGATACTATTCTGCTTACAGGCACTCACACCTCAATGCCTCACGGTGTACCGAGTGAGAATGAAATAAAGTCCGGCGATTTTGTACTGTTCGATTTTGGTGCAACATACCGGGGCTATCATTCCGATATGACTCGTACAGTAGCAGTAGGCTCTGCTACTGATGAGATGAAAGAGATGTACGACCTTGTCCTTTCAGCCCAGCTTGCAGGTATAAAGGCACTCAATGCAGGCGTCAGATGTGCCGATGTGTACAAAGTCGCATATGATGTGCTCCAAACTAAGAATATGGCAAAGTATTTTAGACATAGCCTCGGACACGGAGTAGGCCTCGATATTCACGAGGGATACAATTCTTCCCCCAGAAGTGCAGATACCTATGAGGTAGGCAATGTCACCTCTGTTGAGCCGGGTATCTACATTCCCGACAAATTCGGCATAAGGATAGAGGATGTATGCTATCTTTCACCCAGAGGCAGAGAAAACTTATCAACAGTTACCAAAAAGTTAATTATCCTTTGATTTAAGAAAGACGGTGGCTTTATGAAAATGAAAAAAGCTTTGTCCGTATTGTTGTCTGTGATGATGGTGTTCAGCGTGTTCACTGTTTCTCAGCCTGCATATGCCAAAGCAAAGTATCAGCTCAAGGCGTCAAGCATTACTTCATCAAGTGCAAAAATGACTTGGACTAAGGTTAAAAAAGCAGACGGCTATGCTTTAGAGCGCTATGACAGTAAGTCTAAGAAGTGGAAAACAACTAAGACTGTCACTTCTGCAAAGACTACCTCGTATACAGTAAAAAAGCTTAAGCCCTACACAAAATACAGCTTTAGAATACGCTCTTATAAGAAAAAGGGCAAGAAAAAATCATATTCAAAAACTCTCGCTAAGAGGGGAGTGCTCACTCGTCCATCTGCACCGAGCTCATTGAAGGTAAAGTATGATGACTCCGGTAAGTACGCAGGACTGAAAATAACTTGGAAAAAGTCAAGTGCGGACGGCTACAAGCTTATGTATTCCAATGATTCTAAGTTTAAGAAGTCCTCCTTTGTGTATTTAGGCAGGACTGTTACCGAGTATAATATCTACAATCCGTCAAAGGCTACATTCTATGTTAAGATTTATTCCTACAAAAATTATAAGGGCAAGAAGTATTATTCTCCTGCCGCAAAGACCGTTAAGTATAAGAATAACAAAAAGCCAAAAAAGATTTCCTACTCCGTAAAAGATTATTATATTTACAACGGCAGTCAAAAGATTTTCGGCAGGTTCTATCAGACCAACAAAAAAGGCAAACGACCTACCGTCATTCTTTCCCACAGCTGTGCCATGAACGGTGAGTCTTTGAACGCATATTCAACAGCTATTGCCGAGGCAGGCTATAATGCATATGCTATGGACTTTAGGGGCGGAAGCAAAAACAGTAAGAGCGACGGCTCGATGACAAAGATGACCGTGTTTACCGAAAAGTCCGATTTGGACTGTATCATAAAGAAAATACGCACTTTGTCTACAGTTGACTCTAACAATGTATTTCTCTTAGGCACGAGCCAAGGCGGACTTGTCTCTGCTTTGTCAGCCAACAACAAATCATCTCAGATTAGGGGATTGATACTTATGTATCCGGGCCTTAATGCTGCGGACGATGCCACCAAGACATATAAGGGCAAGGACATTCCCGACACAATCAGTCTCCCTATGGGTATGGGAACTCTCGGTAAGAATTATATTAAAACGCTTATCGACTATGATGTGTTTAAAAATATTAAGGGCTACACCAACAATGTCATAATTTTCCACGGAACAATGGATAACACCGTTCCTATCAGCTATTCCCAAAAAGCAGTGGATACATATAAGCACGCTGAGCTTATAAAAATCATCGGAGCTATGCATGGCTTTAATTCGGACAATTACTCTTTGTTCGGCGACTATGACAATCAGGTAGTACCTAAGCTGTTATCCTTTATAAAGAAAAATATCAAGTAAATTGAGTATAAAAAACCTGCTAATGCCTAAGCGTTAGCAGGTTTTTTTATTCGGTGAGCAATCACAAGAACTGTTTTGTTCTGTATCAGCTTTCAAACCGCCGACTAAATAGCTGTTTCGTTTTTTACATCAAGTGAGGCTGTTGCCTTGTCTAACAGAACTATATCTCTTCTTTACAATGCCCTATAAAGTTGTATTCTTATAATTTTTAAGTTACTGCCTTATGAGGCTTTAGCAAATCAGTCGCCACCTTGACATCTATCAGTATCTCTATTCCTTCATAATGTCCCAGAGGAAATTCGGGATTTACTCTGTCCACTCTGAGTTTGTTTGCCTCTGCTTCATTGACACCGAGATAGAACATTCTATCATCCATCATACATTCATATCTGCCTTGTCAACAGCTTTACCTCCTATAGTTAGCAAAAATACTCTTTTTTGTTAACAAAACGATACCCCTCTCGGCTTAACCAAAAGGGGTATTTAGTATATTATTTTACCAGCTTCCGCCGCCACCGCCGCCGAAACCGCCGCCGGAGAAGCCTCCGCCACCGCCAAAGCTTCCACCCGAAAAACCACCGGTAGAGTTGTTATGCTCGGGAGGTGTAATCATAACTCTGTTCATATCTCTGAACGAGCCGTGCATAAATGAGTATGCCCACATACTGCTGTACGGGTTGTAACCGTAGTACCATCTCGGAGGCTCCATAGCTATTGACTCAAACTTTTTTGTCCATTTGTCAGATACGCCCAAAACATAAGCATAGGGCAGTATGTCATAAAAGTATGATGGATTTTCCTCTACCAGAGCCTCAAGTCTGTCTTTTTCCGCAGTCTCTAAGAATGTCTTAAATCCTTTTATTTTGCCGAGTATCTCTACGCCTTTGTTCGAGCGCTTGCGTACAAAGCATGCCATTATTGCCGCAATAACTGATATTATGATTCCGGCGATAACAAATACTTCACCGTTTTCAATGGGGTACGCTCTGTTTTGTAAGAATAATACAAATGCTACAGACAGAGCCGCACCGAACCAGCAAAGCAGTCTCATTAGTATTGATTTTGATGTGAACACCTCATCGTGCTTAGAGCCGGACGGTGATCTGTATTTGTTGACGATTCTTTCAATATACGGATAAAAGTCTCGTTTCAGTTCTTTTAGCGTTACCTCGTTTCCTCTGCCGCTAAACAAACCGGACATAAATATTGATTTTGCTCCGTCTTTGCCGTTGTATGGTTTGATTCTTTTGATAACTGTATTTTTCTTATCCTTTTCGTCTATCTCCACATATCCCTCGTTAGCGAGTTCAATCAGCAGGGGAACAACATCCTCGTTAGTTACCTTGCCGTTTTCCCAATATGATACGTCTACACAGCTCATATTTTCGGGCGGATAAAATTCAATGGTCTCTACCGGCTTTTTGTCCCTGCCGTGTTTGTACCAAATAATGATTGTCAGTATCAGCAGTAACAACGGAACAGCTACCATCAGTCCGTACATTATGTACTGACCGGACCAGTTGAATGTGAAGTAGTTGTCCTCGAGCTCAATTCTGATTGTCAGTGCCTCGTTTTCATTCAACGGAGCTGTAGTTTTTCCGCTGATAACATTGTCTTTCACACTGAATTTGATTATATCCGTGCCCTCGGTTCCATATGTTCCGGATGAAAATCCGATTTTGCTCTCATCAAAATTTTTAGGCATCTTGATGCTGAAGGTCACATTTTGTATAACCGTGTCCCATCCGTCACCTATTATGTTGTAGTACAGCTCATCTGCATTCTTTACAGTGTCGGGACCGATTGCGTAGTCATAGGAGATTTTGTAGGATTTGTCACCTGTGTAGGTGTTGTCCTCGTCACCTATTTGCAGGACAGTGTTGTTTCCTTCGGTATATTTTTCGTACGGGTCGCTGCAATCTATGTTTCTTAGCTTTATTCTTACATACTCACTGCTTCCGTCTGCACGATTGATATAAAAATTTGTTGGTATATATCTGTATATGCCGTGCTTTTCTATATTGAACTTAGCGTCAATGCTTTCTGTTACGTGCAGAGTGTTATCTTCGCCTACATCAATATTTACATCATAATTTTTAATGTAATAATCATAAACCGGCACATCATCTTCTGCATATGCCGAAAAGCAGGGGAGAAGTACAACTGCAAGCATTATGGCACATACAGTAGCTCGCATGATTTTTTTCATCAAAACTTCACCTGTACAGCCTGTCTTTCTGCCTCGTCATCTACAGCAAACATTTGCTTTTTGCCAAACTTGAACATAGATGCAACAATTGATGAAGGGAACATTTCTGTCTTGTTGTTGTATTCTCTGACTACTGCATTGTAGAATTTGCGTGCGTTAGCTATATCTTCTTCCACTTTTTGCAGTTGATTATTCAGGTTAATAAAGTTTTCGTTAGCCTTTAGGTTCGGATATTGCTCTGCCACAACATTTATTGCTGCGAGCCCCTTTGACAATTCACGGTTTGCCTCAATTTTTTCTTCTGCGGTCATATTTTGGTAGCCGCTGTTTCTTGCCGAGATAACATTTTGTAAGGTTTCTGCCTCATGCTTTGCATAGCCCTTGACACTTTCTACCAGGTTAGGTATCAAATCCCAACGCTTTTTGAGATAAACGTCCATTGTCGCAAAAGCTTCCTCAACTTTGTTGCGTCCTTTTACGAGAGCATTGTATGTTCCTGCAATATACAGCAGTAACAGTACAACTATTACCACAATGATTATTATTGCTGTTTTCATTCTCTTTCTCCTTTACATTTGAAAATTTTGAATATAATCGTCTATGCAGTTTTGGATAACTTCTTCTGCCACATTTCTCGGCTTAACCTCTGTAACGGATGTGGCCTTGTTATGCTCGAGAGTTTTGTACACTTCAAAGAAGTGCTTGATTTCATCAAATCTGTGACTCGGCAGCTGGTCAATGTCGTTGTAACCGTTGTAGTTAGGGTCATTTACCGGTACAGCAATTATTTTTTCATCCTGTGCTCCGCTGTCCTCCATAATCAGTACACCTATTGGCTTACATTCTACCAGCGTCATAGGTCTGATGGTTTCACTGCACAGCACGAGAACGTCCAGTGGATCCTTGTCACTGGCGTATGTGCGTGGAATAAAGCCGTAGTTAGCCGGATAGTGTGTAGAGGTGAACAATACTCTGTCCAGTTTTAGCATACCTGTTTCTTTATCTAACTCATATTTATTTTTTCCGCCTTTGGAGATTTCTATTACAGCATAAAATCTGTCTTTTTTTATTCTCTTAGGTGATATATCGTGCCATATGTTCATAATATTACCTCCGTATTGCACTTTATTATTCTTTATTTTCATAATATCATAACTACCTCTGTTCGTCAATTAAAATAAGTGTAACAGTTGACACCGAAAGAGCGCAACTATATAATGTATATATACTACATAAGGAGTTGTATTTATGCCTTTTATTAACACAAAAACCAATGTAAAAATCACCGATGCAGACCGTGAAACACTAAAGTCGGAGTTCGGCAAAGCCATAGAGCTTGTTGGCAAAAGCGAAAGCTGGCTTATGCTTAATTTTGAGGATGATTGCAAAATGTATTTTAAGGGGGAGTCGTCCTCTCCCATAGCATTCGTGGATGTTTCCGTGTTTGGCAAATCCACCGATGAAGGTTGCGAAAATATGACAAAGGAGATTTGTTCCGTGCTGAATAGGGTTTTGTCCATACCGGCAGACAAAGTTTATGTCAAGTACAGCGGTACTACCCAATGGGGCTGGAACAATATGAATTTTTAGTATGACGCTTCAAGAAATAATAGACCACAGCAAAAATATTGTCTTTTTCGGAGGAGCAGGTGTTTCTACTGAGAGCGGTATTCCTGATTTTAGGAGCACCGACGGACTATATAACCAAGAGTATGATTATCCGCCCGAAGAAATTTTGAGCCACACATTTTTTGTTTCTCATACAGAGGCATTTTATGGCTTCTATCGTGACAAAATGCTTTGTCTCACCGCCGAGCCTAATGCTGCACACAAAAAGCTCGCCGAGTTAGAGCAGAAAGGAAAGCTCTCTGCTGTAGTTACCCAAAATATAGATGGCTTGCACCAAAAGGCAGGCAGCAAAAATGTGTTCGAACTTCACGGCAGCATCCACCGTAATTATTGTACCCAATGTCATAAATTTTTTGATGCTGATTTTATTGCAAACAGTGTGGGTGTTCCAACTTGTGAATGCGGTGGTATAATAAAGCCGGATGTTGTACTCTATGAGGAGGGCTTAGATGATGCAACGGTCACCGGTGCCGTAGACGCAATTTCATCTGCAGACTGTCTTATAGTAGCCGGTACTTCTCTCAATGTTTATCCTGCAGCGGGCTTTATCCGATATTTCCGTGGAAAATATTTTGTCCTCATTAACAGAGATGTTACTCCGGCTGACAAATATGCCGACCTTGTTATTCACGATAGCGTCGGTAAAGTGCTTTCGGATACAATAATATAGGTGTATATTTGTACACTCTTGACAAAATATATCTAAAATGACTTTTGAATATTGTAAAAACTGCGACAGTATGGTATAATGTGCTCATTAGATTACTGTCGCAGTTTTTGCGACTATTTTTGCGACTAAAGGGGTATAGTTTAATGGCAGAAGAATCATTAAAAGCTAAAGTCAGCAACCTTGTTGACAATGTAAAGTATTATTGGAAAAAACCGCCTAAGGGCAGGTATATGTCATTCAAAGAGGTAGCGTCTTATGCTTTTGGCGGTATCGGCGCCTATCTCATTGTTTGTATGAGTATTCCTTGTATATTAGGTGCTACTAACGTGTTCCTGTCGGGTACCATCGGTATCGGACTTACGGATATGTACATTATGTATGTCATTGGCGTTTTGGTAGGTATTCCGCTTACCGGTGTCCGTGCTAATATTGTAGATAATACCCGTAACAAAGCAGGTAAATATAGGCCGTATCTTCTTCGTATGGGCATACCGTGCTCTGTTATTTTTGTAGCAATGGTTTGGTTCCCGTATGATAAGCTCCATCTCATCGTCGGCAACGGCGAGATGTTCGGAAAGAGCAGTGAATATGTTGCAAAGTGTGCCGTTGTGCTCGCCTTCAATATTGCACTTCAGTTTTTCTATTATTTCTTTTATGATGCTTATGAGAACCTTATCCATGTTCTTTCGCCTAATTCACAGGAGCGTGCGGATGTTGCTTCCGTAAAGAGTATCATCTATTCATTCGGTCCTACGGTTTATAATATTATTATTCCTTTGATTGCCGCCCTTATCGGTGTAAATCAGACCGATATCCGTGTGTACCGTATTGCTTTTCCGGTTATCGGAGTTATAGGTACCTTGCTCGTTTTTGTAGTTTATGCCAATACTCAAGAAAAAATTATTCAGGCAAAGACACACGTTATTCAAATTAAGTTTACCGATGCTTTCCGTGAGGTTGCTAAGAATAAATACTTCTGGATAATCTCACTTGCATCGTGGATAGGCTTCCTTGAGACAGCATATGCTAACATTCTTTATTGGCTGTGCAACTACGGTGGTGCTTGCTCTCAAGG
>URJF01000032.1 GCA_900548085.1 uncultured Oscillospiraceae bacterium
TGACATACCGAGAACACGACCTCTGCGCTTGTTTATATCACCGATAATGTCGCCCATTGCCTCATCATTGCAGGTGGCAATGAGAGTGTTAATAGGCTCCAATAAAACAGGTCCTGCCTGTGGGATACCATTCTTATACGCAAGAGAGGCAGCAGTCTTAAATGACATCTCGGAGGAATCCACAGGGTGATACGAGCCATCATAAAGAGTAGCCTTTACTCCAACCATAGGATAACCGGCCAAAACGCCTTTAGTCATACTGTCACGCAGTCCCTTTTCTACAGCCGGGAAGAAGTTTTTAGGTACAGAACCGCCCACAACTCTCTCATCAAAAATCAAACCCTCGGTATCATACGGCTCAAACTCAATGAATACATCACCGAACTGACCGTGACCGCCGGACTGTTTTTTGTGTCTGCCCTGTGCAGAAACTTTCTTTGTAATTGTCTCTCTGTAGGCAACACGAGGTTGGCTGAGTACAACTTCCACATTATATTTTGCCTTAAGTTTTGACAAACATACATCAAGCTGCTGCTCACCTAGTCCGGAAATGACAGACTGATGCGTTTCGTTATTAACCTTATATGACAATGACGGATCTTCTTCAATCATCTTAGATACTGCATTGGCAATTTTTTCCTCATCGCCCTTCTTCACGGCACTTACAGCCATAGAATATGACGGCTCGGGAACAGGTACACTGTCAAGAGATACAACCTTTTGGGCAGTACACATTGTATCGCCGGTCTTAAAGGTATTGAGCTTTGCAACAGCACAAATGTCGCCTGCATCAACCTCTTTTACATCAGTCTGCTTAGCACCCAAGGTAGATACGAGCTTGCCTACTCTTTCTTCCTCGCCGGTGCGAGAATTCTTGACAGTCATAGCCTGCGTAATTTTGCCGGATATAACCTTAAAGTAATTCAGTTTGCCGATGAATGGGTCTGCTACGGTCTTAAAGCATACTGCTGCGAGAGGAGCGTCGGAATTTATCGAAAGTTCTACAGGCTCGCCGTCTGCATCAGTGGCATACTCAGCCTTAGGGGCAGGACAGCAATCTCTTATGAAATCGAGAAGCATATCAACACCCTCACCGGTGAGGCCGGACAATGCAAACACCGGAACGATACTGCCGTCTGCCACACCTAATGACAAGCCCTTTATCTTATCTTCTACAGTGAGGGGTTCGCCCTCAAAATATTTTTCCATAAGCTCGTCATCGGTACTTGCAACAGCCTCAGCAAATACCTCTTTGATTGCATCAAAACGAGGAGTATCATCGTGAACTATATCATTCTCCGCAGCTTTAACACCATCGTATGTAAATGCTTTTTCGCTAATCATATTATAATAGCCGGCAACCTTGCCGTTCTGAATAACAGGAACAACTACAGGACACATAGCCGTGCCGAATTTGGCTACCAAGCCGTTAAATGACTTATAAAAATCTGCACGTTCATCGTCCATCTTTGTGGTAACTATCAGACGAGCCATACCCTTTTTGCCGGCATTGCGGAATGCCTTTTCTGCTCCTGCCGCAAGTCCTGAACGGGCAGAAACGACGACAATAGCACTGTCTGCCGCTCTCAATCCCTCGGCACTGCCCATAGCAAAATCAAAAAGTCCCGGAGTGTCTATAATATTTATCTTTGCATCCTTATATCCAAACTGAATAACCGATGAAGAAATGCTGACGCCTCTCTTTTTTTCTTCTGCGTCATTATCCGATACTGTGTTTCCGTCGGCAATTTTGCCCATTCTTTCCACCACACCGGCAACGCCAAGCATAGCCTCGGAAAGAGTGGTTTTTCCCTTTGAAGCGTGTCCGACAATCGCTACATTTTTGATTATGCCCATATAAGAACATCCTTTCTAATCGTCTTTGTTCAAATTGTACAATACTTTTCAATACAAGTCAATAACATTTATGCACTTTTAATATTTTAGATACAATTTGACTTTAAAGCCTATGCAAGAACAGTCGGGCATATTCAAAAGCCACGGCAACTTTATATTGTCGTGGCTTTCAAGTTAAATTTCTTTTTCTATTTCTTTCATCAATTCGTCGTGATACTTGCTTTGCTTATCTCTAACAATCTTACCGGGAATCAAACAAAGCAGCATAACCGCTGCGGCGCCTAAAAACAGTTCCATAGGATAACTGATATTTTCGGCTGCAACGCCCTTATTGCATCCGTTGATAATCAACTGGGAAATTACAGGGCCTATAATCATAGGCACGAGAACATACATAACCATACGACAACCCTGGAACACGCCTTCCTTGCCCTTAGGTATATAATCACGGTAGGAGGCGGTGAACAACCCTGCCATAATAAGATTTACGCCTATAACAAGTATTCCGCCTATAATAACAACTGCCATCTCAGCTTTTGCGTTTTTGTCGATAAAGAATTTTGCGCTCCACATAACAACACAGCCCAAAACGCCGGCAATAACAGTCGGGTAGTAAAAATTACGCTTGCCGTGCTTATCCATAGCCGCACCGACGATTACTGAAACTACTGCCGCAACCACCATAATTATACCGATAGGTATTATGTAGTCCTTAATTTTAAGTGTGCCCTCTACTATGTTGAACAGATAGTTCACATAAATTTGGTACGATATTGCGGCTATCATATTACCGGAAAGGCATATGTACAGCATCTTGTTCTCTTTGACAGTCTTAGGTGAAAGCGAATACAGAAGATCCGACATAAATCCTGCCTCGGCATTAGGCACTATCCCCTCTTTATCTTTCATAACAAACAGTCCGATAAGTCCGCCTATGGTAGGAATTATACCCATAATCACAAAAAACTTTTTCCAATCATCAACAGTAGCGTCAGCATTAGTCAAGCTGTCAAAACCGCCAAACACCACAGCGAGTGCGAGCAACGGCATAACGGCAAGAATGGTATCAACCTTACTTCTGTTGGCAGTGTTGGTTACATCCGTAATCCAGGTGTTATAACTTGCGTCATTGCTGATAGAGCCGATTACACTCATTATACAATCCATGGCAACAACGAGTATAACCATAGGCAAAACCTTTTCAGCTGAGGGTTTCATCGGCACAAGAGCAAAAGCGGCAATAGTAAAGCCCCATATCACATAGCCCCAACAAATAAACACCTTACGCTTACCCTTTCTGTCGCAAAGTGCACCGCCAATAAGTGTTGAAATCGTGGCAAAAATCGCACTGAAAGCCACAAGCAAGGTGGTTGCATACGGTTTTCGTGTAATCTCATTTTGCATAAATCTGGAGAAGTACATATTCTCCACTACCCAAGCAATCTGTCCGATAATGCCGAACAAAAATATGCTTATCCAAGTTTTTGCAGACAAAGTGCCTGCTTTTCTTGTTTTCATAACAAACACCCCTTTTTGTTTGCGTGAATCATTTATATTTATAGAACAGCATACAGTGGCAGTAGCCCTCAAAATTCGGGTCTGCTATCTGGTCTCTGAACTCCTTGCACATACACTTGTTCTCGGGAGTACGCTCAAGACGACAGGGACAGTAGCCGTCCTTCGCCTTCAGTGCCTCCTCGAGCTTTGTTCTTATTTTTTCATCAGGATTTTTTATAATTTTCATAACACACCTCCTGTGATAATTTTTTGTTATTTTTAGTTTATTATACCACCTAAAAATCTCTCGGTCAACAAAGCACTGTTGATACCTAACGATAAAAATGATATAATCTGTTTGGTGATGAAAATGAAAAAAACGACGGCAGCCTTTACTGCTATCGCAATCATATACACAATATGGTATATGCACTATGGCAATCCGCTGACAAATGACGGTGCACTGTCAAAAATAGGACTTGAGCACAGAATACTGTTTGCCATTTGGGGTGTGGCTACATACTCGGCATTAGCCGCAAACATCGTTGTTGCATACAAGAGATACACAAAGACAAGGGTGCATATTCCACTGCTGATTATATCCGGCATAGGCATGACGCTTACTCTCGGTTGCAGATTTGATTTTGATATAAAGGCAGAATATTATCTACACTGCACAGGAAGTCTGTTGTTCTCTGCAATTATGGGTATATCGGTATTTTTGCTTTTTTTCCTATGCAGAAAGCGAAAAAGAATTTTCAAAGTGTTTATGTATCTGAGCGGAGGACTACTGCTAACAGATTTTGTGCTGCTGTTAATTTATAAAGAAACAGGACTGATAGAGGCAGTGCCGATAATCTGTGGCTGTATAATGCTGACAGCAATAAACTTACGAAAGGGTGACGAGTATGAAACTGCACGAAAAGCTGAACAATCTGAACAAATATCCCCTGCATATGCCGGGGCACAAAAGAAACGCTAAGTTCGGCATAACAGGGGTGGAAAGAGACATAACCGAAATAGACGGCTATGACAATCTCCACGACGCAAGAGACAGCATACTTGAAATAGAACTTTCGCTGAAAAAAATATATAAGTCTCATTGTTCTTTTTTGCTCATAAACGGTACTACGGCGGGAATTTTGGCGAGCATATTCGCAATATGCAACGAAGGGGACAAAATACTGATAGCTCCAAACTGCCACAAAAGCGTCTACAGTGCCTGCCTGCTGCGGAGGCTGAGAGTAGTGTTCATACCGTCAATGTTTGACTGTTCAGACGGATACTACACCAGAATAACCCAGCAGAAATATGACGAAACTCTGCGACAAAATCCCGATGCAAAAGCAGCGGTAATAACAAGCCCGTCATACGAGGGCAACATCAGCAGAATAAAATCCGAAATACCGCTGATTACCGACTGTGCCCACGGAGCACATCTGGGAATCTCGTATTTTCCCGAATATCCAAAGAGTGATATAGTCATATCCTCACTGCACAAAACTCTACCCGCATTGACACAAGTATCTGTCTGCAATGTGTACAACAAAAAATACGAGCAGCGAGTTAAATTCTTTTTGGATATATTCCAAACCAGCTCGCCGTCATACCTACTGATGGACAGTGCGGACATATGCTGTGACTATGTGCTGAATAACAAGAGAGCCTTTGACGACTATTACTCAGTTATTATGGACTTTAGGTGCGAATTAGAGCTGCACAGGATGAATCTCAAATACTCCGATGACCCGTCCAAAATCATTGTATCAGTGGCAGACACAAACATCACCGGAGCACAGCTCGGCAATATGTTAAGAAACGAATATAACTTTGAGCCTGAAATGTGCAGTATTACCTATGTTATACTGATGACCTCCGTAGGTGATGAGCCCGAAATGTTCGCAAAGCTGAAAACTGCACTGGAGGAAATCGACAGCAACATTCTCCAAAAATACACTCCGGCAAGATTCAATGAACCCAAGATATGCAGTGAATGGGAACCTCATGAAATACAATTCACAAAAGAAACTCCGCTAAGTGACTCGATAGGAAAAGTATCAGCTGAATTTGTTTATGCTTATCCTCCGGATATACCCATACTTATGCCAAACAAAATAATAACCGCCGAAGACACGGCGCTTATCAAAAAATCCAGTGAAACAGGAGTAACTCTCGTATCCGACAGCGGAATGATACCAAACAAGATATTGACAAAAGCAGAGTAATATTTTATAATAACAAAGAAATAAAGCAAAAGAGGTGTTCTTTTATGAAGAGAATCAACACATTATCATCTCGCAATCTTTGCGAATCTGCTAAAAAAGGCGGTTGCGGCGAGTGCCAGACTTCCTGCCAGTCAGCAGCAAAAACTTCTTGTGCAGTAGCTAACCAAAAGTGTGAGCAGCTCAAGAAGTAATAAAATTATTTTTTGAGATTTACGGCGGTAGGCGTACCGCCGTTTTTCTTTGTAACAAATTGTGAGGAAGAATATGATACACAGCTACAAGATGAACGGCTATAACATTATTCTGGACCAAAACAGCGGATGTGTCCACAGCGTAGATGATGTAGCCTATGACATAATCAATATGTACGAAAGCCGTACAAAGGACGAAATCAAAAAAGATATACTCTCAAAATATTCTGACCGTGCAGATGTTACCGAAGAAGATATTGATCTCTGCTTTGAGGACATACAGTCACTTATCGATGACGGCAGACTTTTCTCCGAGGATACATTTGAACAAACCGCAAAAGAATTCAAGCGTCGTCAAGGTGTACTGAAAGCAATCTGTCTCCATGTGGCTCACGGCTGTAACCTTAACTGCGAATACTGCTTTGCCGGCAAGGGTGAATACGGCGGTGCCGACAAAGGGCTTATGAGCCTCGAGGTAGGCAAAAAGGCGCTCGACTTTTTAGTAGAGCAAAGCGGCACAAGAAAGAATCTCGAAGTTGACTTTTTTGGCGGCGAGCCGCTGCTGAATTGGGATGTATGCAAAGAATTGGTAAAATACGGCAGAGAACTCGAAAAAATCCACGACAAAAACTTTAGGTTCACTCTCACCACTAACGGTGTTTTGGTAGATGATGATGTAATAGATTTTTGTGACAAAGAGATGAGCAATGTTGTGCTCTCCCTCGACGGCAGAAAAGATGTTCACGACCGTCTGCGCAAAACTCCAAACGGAAAAGGCAGCTACGACCTGATAGTAGATAAATTCAAAAAATTTGCAGACGCACGAGGACAGCAAAATTATTACATGAGAGGCACCTACACTCATTTCAATACGGATTTTTCTAAAGATGTTCTGTCCATGGCAGACTTAGGTTTTAAGGAATTATCTATGGAACCGGTTGTATGTGACCCGAAAGAGCCTTGGGCTCTCACTCCGGATGACCTGCCAAAGCTCAAAGAGCAGTACCAAATTCTCGCAGACGAAATGCTGCGGAGGTACAGAAACGGAAGCGGCTTTACTTTTTATCACTATATGATAGACCTTGACCACGGCCCTTGCATCGTAAAGAGAGTAAGCGGTTGCGGCGTAGGCACTGAATATATGGCTGTCACTCCGTCAGGTGACCTGTACCCCTGTCACCAATTCGTAGGTGATGACAAATTCAAACTGGGCAACATTTACGACGGTGTGACTAACGGAAAAATTTTGGAGCAATTCGAGCAATGCAATATTTATTCTCACAAGGAATGTAAGGATTGCTTTGCAAAGCTGTATTGCAGTGGCGGATGTGCCGCAAACGCATACCACACCACCAGCAGTGTGAACGGTGTGTACGAGTTCGGCTGTGAACTCCACCGCAAGCGTATAGAATGTGCAATTATGCTGAAAGTGGCAGAAGCAGAAGAAAACTTAAAAGTTGAATATTAACAAAAAACACCGAGCTGAATAATCAGTTCGGTGTTTTTTATGCTAATATTTCTTTTATTTGCCAAAGATTATTTATAGAATAATCTATATCTTTCGGCTTAGGATTATCATTAGGGTTATACCAACAGGTTTTTATTCCCGAATTTATTCCGCCCTGCATATCGCTTGTAAGTGAGTCGCCTACTATAATCACCTCGTCCTTTGTGCAGTCTGTATCGGACAGCACGGCGTCGAAGAATTTTTTATTAGGCTTTTCATATCCCACAGAATCCGATATATACACGCCGTCAACAATTTTATCCAATCCCGAACGGCTAAGCTTTTTGTTTTGTACTCGCTCTGCACCGTTAGTAACTATATACTGCTCATAATCCGCAGACAATTCTGTCAGCAAATCGATACAATCATCTATCGGTGCAACCACTTCGGTAAGTCCGCTCTCGTACTGTGCACAAAAATTCTCCGGCGTCACACTGTCGATACCGCAATACTCCAAAAATTCTACAAATCTGCCGATCAAGACCTGTGCCTTGGTCACCTCGCCACGCTCTAACATTTCCCAGTGCTTTAGGTTAATCTTAGAATATTCTGCCACCAGTTCATC
Source organism: uncultured Oscillospiraceae bacterium (assembly GCA_900548085.1). Classification (GTDB taxonomy): domain Bacteria; phylum Bacillota; class Clostridia; order Oscillospirales; family Acutalibacteraceae; genus Eubacterium_R. The sequence continues at coordinate 7,843 of URJF01000032.1, forward strand.
GGGACACTCACCTAAATCAAAATGCAAAAACGCTTTTTTCAGCGAATGTCGCTCGGAGGGCAAAAAGTCCAACAGTGTTCCGTCAACATCCCATAGTATAGCCTTTATCATAAATCAATCTCCAATTCTACAGGACAATGGTCGGAACCGAAAACATCGGTATGGATTTTTGCGTCAACCAATTTTTTGTCCAAAGATTTTGAGGTAACAAAATAGTCAATTCTCCAGCCGGCATTCTTTTCTCTCGCCTTGAACATATATGACCACCAGGAATATATACCTGTGGCGTCAGGATAAAAATATCTGAAAGTGTCTGTGTAGCCGCCGTCCAAAAGCTGAGTGAACTTGTTACGCTCCCGATCTGTAAAGCCTGCGTTGTTATGGTTAGTCTTTGGGTTTTTCAAGTCTATTTCACAATGAGCGACATTCAAATCGCCGCAAAAGACAACGGGTTTCTTTTCGTTCAGTCTGTTAATATAATCTCTAAAAGCGTCCTCCCACTCCATACGATAATCAAGTCGGAGCAGCTCACGCTTAGAATTAGGTACATATACTGTGATAAAATAAAAGTCATCAAACTCAAGGGTAATAAGTCTGCCCTCTTTGTCGTGTTCCTCGATACCCAGGCCATAGGTTACGGATATAGGTTCTTTTTTGGTGAAAATCGCAGTGCCGGAATAACCTTTCTTTTCAGCATAATTCCAATAGCAAAAATATCCGTCAGGGGCAAAGTCAATCTGTCCCTCCTGCAATTTTGTCTCCTGGACACAAAATATGTCTGCATCAGCCGACAGAAAGAAATCGGCAAATCCCTTTTGCATACAAGCACGGAGTCCGTTTACATTCCAAGAAATAAATTTCATTATCTGTTCTCTCTATTCTTCATTTTTTCTTACTTCTGCAAGCTGTGCTCTCATTTCTTCCAGCTTCTTTTTGGACAAATCATAGCCAAAGAAAAGTATAAGCGCCATAATGCCGAGAACTATCGCCGGCACAAGAGTAGAAATATCATACAGCTTTGCCATTACATCATCCGGCAGTGCCCTGCCGTACTTAGAAGCATCACTGTCATAGTTAATCAATGCCAGCAATGCGTTCAGTCCCACACCTGCCAAGGTTTGACCTATCTTTCTTGCAAAAGAAATCAGGGCATATCCGGAGCCTTCCTCTCGTCTGTGAGTACGCAACTCATGGCAGTCGATTACATCCATAACCAAAGCCCAAATCTCAAGCACAAGGAAGGTTTGACCCAATCCGGACAGGAATGTAAAGCTTAAGAATACATATGGGTTGTCTGTCTTAATGAAATACAGCACAAATGAAGATACTGATGCACAAGCCATACCCACTGCGCAAAGCTCTTTTTTGCCAAAGCGGTCAATGAGCTTGTTCATAACAGGAATAAATATTGCCATAGGCAAATAAGTGCACACAGTAACCATAGCATAGAGTCCCGGCTTGTGATAATAGTCGGTAAAGAGATATGTATATGTGGACTGATAGTAGAACTGAAAGGCGATAATCAGCATAGAAACAATGGCGAGCATAACGAACGACCTGTTTTTGAACAAATCTCCGATTGCCTTAAAGACACTGTAGTCGCCCTTCTTCTTTTCGATAGGAGCAACACGCTCCTTAGTCATTTTGAAATGGAAAAAGAATATAACCACTGAGAGCACTGCAAGAACAGCTACGAACATAGTGAGCTTATGACCGTCAAGAGCCTTTATGCTGGTTCCGTTTGCATAAGTACCGGTAGTTGTGTATACAAACATAGGCAGCAGCACAGTGCCCGGCAATCCGCCGATACCTGCACCGATAGAACGCCACATAGACAGTGACGAACGCTCTTTTTCGTCATCGGTAATAACCGAAGCAAGTGAGCCGTACGGAATGTTCACCGCTGTGTACATCATGCCGTAAAAGATATATGTTATATACGCAAACAGCAGATATTTTGCAGAGCTGAGATTAGGTATGACAGTAAACATCAGCACAGCCGACACTGCAAGCGGAATAGAAAACCAAAAGATATACGGTCTGAATTTTCCGTACTTAGTAGGCTTTCGTGAATCTATAAATGCTCCCCACATAGGGTCGTTGATTGCGTCCCAAAGTCTTGCAACCAAAATCAGCACGGCAATCTTTGCCGGATCAATATTCAATACATCGGTATAAAACTTGTTTTGGAAGGCACCTACCAACGAAAAGGTCAGCAAACCGCCCATATCGCCTAAAGCATAGCCGATTTTGTCCTTCATCTTTATACCGTGAGTCAACGCTTTTGTTTCCATAATAACCCCTTTCGGCAACAAATGCTGTCACAGTAATATAAGTATATTATCATTGATTTTTATACAAATGTCAATATGCAAAAGTGATAACAAAATCAAATTGTTTTTGTTTATTATTTTGGTGTGATATAGAAGCTAAAAGTTGTCCGCATAGTAAATAAATAACAAGTAAGACGGGACTTTCTCCTGTTTTTCTCAGCAACTTCGTTGCACAGAAAAAACAGATGCTCGTTTCAAGTCCCTTCTTCCTCGATTGTACTAAAAAACACGGTATCCCTGATGGGATACCGTGTTTTTTGGTGCAGAAGAAGGGACTTGAACCCTCATGAATTTGCATTCACTAGAACCTGAATCTAGCGCGTCTGCCGATTCCGCCACTTCTGCGTTTGCTTTGATATATTAACACAGACAAAATTGTTTGTCAATATCTAAAACAACATTATTATAGCTCCGCTGTCTGCGGTTCGCCGCCGTTTTCACGGGATTGGTCTGCGAGATAAACGCTGAGATGACCTGCTACGCTGTCAAAAATGGAGGTGCAAGCGAGAGAATGTTCTTCGCCACGGATAAATTTTACAAAATCTGCGGCAAGTCTTTCATCACCGCCTCCGTGTCCGCCGTATGCGCCCACCATATCGCCTGTTACTCTGAGGTCGTGCTCCTCTACATCACACTCTTCATTGTGAGCGTCCGGAGATGGATTTATCTTCAGCACAGTGAACTTGCTGTCCTCAAAATTGCCGAAAATCTCGCCCTTTGTACCGATAATATGTATGTCACGACGAGGCTCGGAAGAACCGCCAACCATATTGTGAGTACCTGTTGCACCGCTCTCAAACTCTACCATAACAGATTGGTGATCCACTACATCATTGTCGCACTTATAGATACATCTTGCGTATGGGCTGTCGCTCTTCATAAGATTTATTTTATCCTCGATGGTAGGATTCTTAATACCCTCGAGAGCATCCCAAACATAGAAAGCCCATCTGTCGGGATGGTCAATATAGAGTCTCTTTGTACTGTAGACGCAAGTGTCCACAAGAGGACAATCTTTCATACAAATTGTACCGGCACCTGCGGGTGCATTCTCCGGCTTAAATTGAAACTTTCCGCCAAAGGAAGAAATCTTCTTTGGCTTAGTCTCGCTCATCATCCACATCATAATGTCAAGGTCGTGACAACATTTAGCCAGGAGCATACTTGTGTGGCACTTTTTGCTGTTAGCCCACTTGCCTCTGATATAAGAGGTGGAAAGATGGTGATAGCTGACATGCTCCGTAGTCTGAATGTTTATTATATCGCCGATTTCGCCGCTGTTCACAATTTCTTTTATACCATAATAAAACGGAGTATATCTCAGTACATGGCAAATCATAACCTTAGAGTTATTCTTTTTTGCACAAGCAACGAGCTCACGCATTTCTTTTTCGTTAACCGCAAATGGTTTTTCCAGCAGCATATCATAACCTGCGTTAAGGAGCGGAACGGAAGTAACAAGGTGTTGTTCGTCCATAGTACCATTGATTATTGCATCTGCAAGCTTTCCCTTCTTAGCCAGCTCATCTGCGCTCTCAAAACACATATCCTCACCAAATCCAAACTCCTCCATAGCCTTTTGCCGACGGACAGGATTAGGGTCTGCAACGCCTACAATTTTGAGCTTATCAGGGTCGGTTTTAGCGAGTTTGCTGTAAACGAAAGCTCTGTGACCTGCACCTACTATTATCGCTGTAACAGGTTTTTGTTCCATAATAATCACCAATCTCTTCTACATAAAATTCAATAAAATTATATCACACAAAAATATAATTTCAACACCTAATTTGACTTATTAAGAAATTAGTGTATAATATTTTAGTTAAAATTTATAATTGAGGAATATATATGAAAAAACTACTGATTTTTCTAAAGAAGTATAAAAAAGAATCTGTTATGGCACCGCTGTTCAAAATGCTTGAGGCTATCTTTGAACTGATAGTTCCCCTTGTGGTAGCATCAATAATAGACAACGGTATCAAGACAGGCAACTCAAAATTTGTAATATCGAGAGCACTGATACTTGTACTCCTTGCGGTTATCGGAATGGCTGCGGCAATCACAGCACAATATTTTGCCGCAAAAGCCGCTACGGGATTTGCCACAGGTGTACGAAAGGCGCTGTACGAAAAGATACAGTCATTTTCATTTACAGAGCTTGACAATGTGGGAATATCCACTCTCATCACCCGAATGACGAATGATGTGAACCAATCTCAAAGCACAGTCAATATGGCACTCCGACTGCTGCTGCGTTCGCCGTTTATTGTGGCCGGAGCTTTTGTTATGGCTATGACCATTGATATAAAGGCAAGTATGATATTCTTAGCAGTAATCGCACTGCTTTCCATAGTAATCGTGTCTATCATGAAATGGACTGTGCCTATGTATCGAAATGTACAAAACACACTTGACGGTGTAACCCTCTCCACGAGAGAAAACCTCGCCGGTGCGAGAGTAATCAGAGCCTTTACCGAAGAGAAACAGGAGTATAATATATTTTCAAAAAAGAACAATCTGCTGGCACATTTTCAGCGACAGGTCGGAAGAATATCCGCACTTATGAATCCGGTGACATATGTCATAATCAATCTAGGCATAGTCGGACTGATATATTTTGGCGGAGTGAGAGTAAACAACGGCACACTTACACAAGGCAATTTGGTAGCACTCTACAACTATATG
>URJF01000033.1 GCA_900548085.1 uncultured Oscillospiraceae bacterium
TCTCCGCAGTCGTCACAATACCATGCAGGGATACGGTGTCCCCACCACAGCTGACGGGAAATACACCAATCTCTTATATTTTCAAGCCAATGGAAATATGTTTTTTCATATCTCTTAGGTACGAACTTTGTTTTGCCGTTCTTTACAGCGTCTATTGCAGGGCCGGCAAGCGGTTTCATACTAACGAACCACTGCTTTGATACCTTTGGCTCTATAGTGGTGCCGCAGCGATAGCAGGTGCCGACATTATGCGAATAATCCTCAACCTCAAGGAGCGCACCCTCTGCTTTAAGGTCCTCTACGATAGCGTCACGGCACTCATAGCGATCCATGCCGCTGTATTTGCCCCAGCCTTCTTTAATGTGGGCATCGTCAGTCATAACATCAATAACCTCAAGGTTATGTCTGAGTCCTACCTCAAAGTCGTTAGGGTCATGGGCAGGTGTAATCTTAACTACGCCTGTACCGAATTCGATATCAACATAGCTATCTGCAATAACAGGAATCTGACGGTGTACGATAGGAAGGTCAAGCATTTTGCCTACCATATCCTTATATCTCTCATCGTCGGGATTGACTGCTACTGCGGTATCGCCGAGAAGTGTCTCAGGTCTTGTGGTAGCAAGTTCAAGATAGCCTGATCCGTCTGCAAACGGATATTTAAGATGCCAAAAATGACCTGCCTGATCCTCATATTCTACCTCTGCATCAGAAATAGAAGTAAGGCAATGCGGACACCAATTTACTATTCTTTTGCCTCGATAAATAAGACCTTTTTCGTACAGGTTGTTGAACACCTCAACAACTGCTTTGTTGCAGCCCTCATCGAGAGTAAAACGCTCTCTGTCCCAATCGCATGATGAGCCCATTTTTTTGAGCTGCTCGATAATTCTGCCGCCGTACTGCTTTTTCCATTCCCAAGCACGCTCAAGGAATTTTTCTCTGCCGATATCCTCTTTTGTGATACCCTCCTTGCGCATAGCCTCAACAATCTTTGCCTCGGTAGCAATAGACGCATGGTCTGTGCCGGGAAGCCAAAGAGTATCATAGCCGTTCATACGGTGATAACGGATAAGAATATCCTGCAGTGTGTTATCAAGGGCATGTCCCATATGGAGCTGTCCCGTGATATTCGGAGGCGGTATAACTATAGTATAAGGTTTTTTGTCAGATTTGACATCAGCGTGGAAGTAGCCGTTGTCAACCCAAAATTTGTATGTTCTGTCCTCAAATGACGAGGGATCATACTGCTTTTCCAATTCTTTTGACATTTTTTCATCTCCTAAAAAATAAAAAAGCTTTCGTCTCCTATGAGACGAAAGCAAATCTTCCGTGGTACCACTCAAATTGCACAACAAATATCATTGTGCCACTCAAATCCTTAACGCAGATATACGGGTCGGACTACATATTCACCCGACCGGCTCCCGAGCTACCTTCGACCGTTCTCCTATCGGCTCACACCTACCGCCGACTCTCTGAAAAAATACAGGTCTACTCCTCTCGTTCATTGCCGTTTAAGTATGGAAATATATTAACAAAATACCGTCTAAATGTCAAGTCAATTAAACTCAACACTTATGTCTTTATCAGGCAAAATCAATTTATCTAAAGAATTATCGTCCTTTTGGTACAGAGTAAAAACTCCGTAATCGGTTTTGCCGCTGTATTGATAGCCTGACTCTACCTTTTTGACGGTATATGACTTGCCGTCGCACAGAGCATAAAAAACAGAGTAAAGAACTGCGGCGGGATTTTTTGGTGATGCCTCCGACAGAGTCAGAGACTTTTTCATTCCATTTTGGATAAATAACACATTCGTACCGTCGCAGGATATTTTCATATCCGAGGCATATGTATCTGTGGGCACAACGGTAACTGTCTTTTCTTTCCGTGATATTATACACGAGAAAGAATAATCCCCCGTTACAAACCGAGCTCCATAATCGAATTCGCTGTTTATAACAGGAGAGTAAGTCTTAGTACCGCACCCTGAAAGCAAAATCAAAAATGCTGTCAGAGTTAGACATATTATTTTTTTCATACAACCAACTCTACTGTTCAAATTCGGACATTAAAGCACCGAGTCGGTCTATCATATCAAACACAGTAATTCCTCTGCTGCTGATTTGGGCAGCGGCAGTATCACCGCAAAGTCCGTGTATATAAACTCCGGCAATTGCCGCATCAAAGGAAGAAACGCCCTGAGCAACAAACGCACCTATCATACCGGACAACATATCACCGCTGCCTCCCATAGCCATAGCAGGATTGCCGGTAGTGTTGACAAATACCTTTTCTCCGTCCGTAACCACAGTATTTGCACCCTTCAGCACAAGAACGACTCCGTAGGATTTTGCAAAATTCTTAGCAATACCTATCCTGTCAGCCTGCACCTCGGCAACTGATTTTGATACTAACCTGCTCATCTCGCCCGGATGAGGCGTAAGAACAACCGGCACCTTAATATCCTTAAGAATATCTATGCTCCGATTTATGCAATTTATACCATCGGCATCGAGAATAACAGGTGAATTTGCATTTTTTAACACATAACGAACAAAAGCTTCGGTATCATCATTTATTCCGACACCGCAACCCATAACTATACTGTCGCAGCGATTCAAGTCGTCATTTATTTCTTCTGCAGTATCGGCAGAAAAGGTTCCCGATTTATTTTCGCAAACAGGGTGAAACACAGGCTGGCAGGTGTGACATTCAACAAGAGGATAAGCCGATTTGGGCACAGTAACCCTGACTAATCCGGCACCGCTCCTAATTGCAGACTCGGCAGCGAACACTGCCGCACCGGGCATAGTGTAGCTACCGCACAGCGAAAGGACTGTTCCCCTGCTGCCTTTGTTGTCATTAGTATTTTGACGATGAAACAAGGAACGAACGAAAGTCTTTTCTATAGTATTAGTATCACAAGGCTCGTAGCAGTCGTCGGGGATACCGATATCGACTACTACAGTATCACCGCAATAATCATTGGCAGGCGGGAGAATATGAGCATATTTCAGTGTAGAAATTGCTATAGTAAAATCTGCCTTGATGCAGTCGGTGCACACCGAGCCGAGTGTAGAATCTGTTCCGCTGGGTGTATCTACCGAAATTACGACAGCACCGGTCTCATTCACAGCCGAAAATATTTTGTCGAAGGGTGAACGAGGCTCTCCGTGGAAGCCTATGCCGAACATACAGTCCACAATATAATCACAATCCAGTGTTTTTTCTGTAAAGCCAACTGACTTTACACCACTGCTAAGTGACTGCTCATAATACATCACCGGCTCGGCAATAATCGGCATCTTGTCACAAATAACAATAGAGGCATCTGCGCCGTAACAATAGAGCAAACGGGCGATAACAAAGCCATCTCCGGCATTTTTTCCATTTCCGCAAAGAACGGAAACTTTAGAATTTTTTAGGCTGTCCCCATATTTTTTTACTATCTCATTATAGCAGGCAGTGCCTGCTTTGAGCATCAATTCAGCTTCAGTACTGTAAAGTTCAAAACATTTACACTCAGCTTTCTTAATTTCATCAGCAGTCAGAATCTTCATAACTCCGTCACTCCAAAAATTATTTCAAGAATTCATCAAAAGATGCGTCACTCGGCATTCTCCAATCTCCTCTTGGACTGAGCGAAACAGAGCCTACCTTAGGCGAGTCCGGAATACATGAGCGCTTGAATTGGCTGATGAAAAATCTCTTAAGAAATACATTCAGCCATTTTGCAATAACAAGGCTATCGTATTTTACGTCAAAAGCTTTTTCAGCAAGGCGTTGCAATTTTTCTTTAGAAAAGCCGAAACGCACAAAATTGTACAAAAAGAAATCGTGCAGCTCATACGGTCCGATATTGTCCTCTGTTTTTTGTGCAATCTTTCCGTCCTTATCGGGAGGAAGAAGCTCCGGCGAAACAGGGGTATCAAGCACATCTAACAAAATCGCTTTTGTTCTCTCATTACTTACCGAGGCAACATAGTCCACAAGATAGCGCACAAGAGTCTTTGGAACAGAGGCATTTACGCCATACATACTCATATGGTCTCCGTTATAGGTACACCAACCCATAGCAAGCTCGCTCAAATCGCCTGTACCTACCAGCAAGCAGCCTGTCTTGTTAGCCAAATCGAACAAAATTTGGGTGCGCTCTCTCGCTTGAGTATTTTCGTAGGTTATGTCTTTTATGCTCTCATCGTGGCCTATATCTGCCATATGCTGACGGCACGCCGCCTTAATGTCAATTTCTCTGACAGTAATACCCAGTGAATGCATAAGGTCGAGAGCATTATTATATGTTCTGTCCGTAGTTCCGAATCCCGGCATAGTAACACCGATAATATCCGACGGTGCTTTGCCTACAAGTCGCATGGCCTCAACGCTGACAAGCAGTGCCAGGGTGGAATCCAAACCACCGCTGATACCTACGACACAGCCCTTTGAACCTACGTGCTCAAGTCTTTTGGCGAGGCCGGACGCCTGAATTGCGAATATTTCCTCGCACCTTTCTCTGACTGCGGTCTTATCGGCAGGCACAAATGGGTGTGAGTCAACATACCTGTACTTTAGGTCATTAAAATATTCCGGCGGTGCAAACTGCTCGTCATCGTCGTCAAAGCTCTCCTCCGAGTCGAACTCATCGCAGTCAGCATCCTCACTGATAAATATTGACGAAACGCCATCGGAGATGCCTATTACTCCGTCATTATATATATCAATAATTTCAAATTCATTGTCCTTGTTGTATTCAAAGCTCATATTCTTTTGGCGGAGTGTATTCAGCTTTTCTACATCTATATCGGCAATAGTAATCACATTGTCACGCTGAAATCTCTTTCCCTCTGCCAAAATCGCACCATTTTCGGCTATTACGGTGGCACCGCTGAAGACCAAATCGGTACTGCTCTCCCCTACGCCCGCACCGGCATAGATATACGCTCCGATACAGCGTGCGGACTGACCCGAAATCAAGTCACGGCGATACTGTGCCTTAGATACGTACTCATCGCTGGCAGACAAATTGACAATAATCTGTGCTCCGGCGAGAGATGCTTTTCCTGACGGTGGCTCTGTAACCCACAAATCCTCGCACATCTCAAAACCGATAACAATATCGTCGGTAGTTCTCACGAGGCATTGAGAGTTGACAGTAAACTCTCTGCGGTCATCGTAATCATCAAGTCCTTTTCCCGACTCAAACCAGCGTTTTTCATAAAATTCATTATAGTTAGCCAAATTCTGCTTAGGCACAGCACAAACAATTCTGCCGCTATACAATACAAAAGCACAGTTATACAGCTTAGAATGGCTTTGATAAGGTGCACCTACCACGACTATAATATCCTTGTCAAAGGTGTATTCTGCCAGCTCTTGCAACGCCTTGTCCGAAGCGGAAAGAAGTGTGCGTGAAAAGAACAAATCAGCACAGGTATAGCCGGTAACGGACAGCTCCGGTGTAACTAACAGGCGAACATTTTCTGCCACTGCCTTGTCGATAACAGATTTTATTTGAGTCGTATTATATGTTGTGTCTGCGACTTTTAGTTTCGGCGAAACCGCAGCCGCTCTAAACATTCCGTAATCCATATTTACCTCTTATATTAAAGTAATCTTAAATTTAAAGCTCGCCTCATCATCAGGCTCAAGCACAGTCATACCACGCTTTTTTTCTATCTCATCTGTTTCGTCCGAGCAATTAGCAATACCGGTCCACGGCTCAAGTGCCACAAAGTCGGCATTGTTGCAAGCGGACCAAACAAGCAGGTTGTTCATATCCTGATATTCAATTCTTACGCCATTACCATTCGGTCCCATCAGAGTAGCCGTCTTAGGAGCAACACTGTCAAAAATCATTGCATCCTTTTCTTCAAACAAATCGTGACGAAGTGATATAGCGGTGTTGTCCTCCAAATCATATCTTCTGTCAACATCCACAAGTCCTGTGTGGTGGTCCGGACGCAAATATGCCTTTTTGATAGGCTTATCAAAAATCACCTTATAATCTTCAAAGTGCTCATCGGAATTAAGCGGGCAATTAAAAGCAGGATGACCGCCAATAACGAATGGAAATTTTTCACTGCCGGTGTTAATGACTGTGCACTCTGTGGTAACGGTTTTGCCAACGACAGTATATTTTATTCTCAACTCATAATCGAATGGAAATAATTTCTTTGTATCCTCAGACGAATGTTGTACAAAAGTAATACTGTTTTTACGCTGTTCGAGAACAGAAAAAGGAGAGATACGAGCTACTCCGTGCCGTTTCATAAAACAAGGTTTACCGAAAGCGGTTCCCTTATTATCAGGTATTACACCGTTAATCGGAAAGCAAACAGGAGCCTGGCCGGACCAATGGAGTTCATCTCCCTGCCACAAATATTCTCTGCCGTCACAGTACAGAGAATTGAGCATAGCGCCCTCTGAGCCGACTACGACTTGTGCCTCGTTACTAAAGATTTTGTACTTCACAAAAACACCTCTTATAACTAATTATATATAAAAGCATTATAACCGAAAATATTATATAATGCAATATTGAAAATACTGCCCATATGATATAGAATATAGATAGCGAAAACAAAGCGGAGGAAACAAAATGAACTTAGAATCCTACATTCACGAAGCAATATTTGAGGAAAAAGAAAAGTACACTCTGCTGTACGAGATTATATGGGAAAACTTCAGCGAGGACGGATTTGTTATCACCGACGAGCCGGGTCACGAAATTGACGCAATACTAAAGGCGGTTGCTATCCAAAACCTTATAGGTGAATTTGTGTACAGGGTATACGACGAGGTGAACGAAACCGACTATGAGGATGTGGTAGAATATCTCGCCAATATCGGTATAGACGAGGACGAGTTGGTAGAATACTGCGAAAATGACGAAAATATAGACACCGATGACGGCGATAACGAAGTAAAGATAAAAAATGCTTTGGACTACACCACCGAAATTGTGGCAGACAAGCTGTTGGAGTTGTTCTCGGCAGACGATTTGTTCGACTATTTCTTTGCGGCAACATATGATTTTGAGCAGGACTTCACCTACGCATTTGAGGATGTGGATGAGTTCCTCGCTTTCGTCGACAGCAACACCGAAAAGCTCGATGAATACAAGGAAGAATATCCCGGCGTAATGGCTTGGATAGAATCTGGAATGATAGTATAATAATCTGAACAGATAATATTAGTAAAAAAACAAAAAGCCCGTTGGGCTTTTTGTTTTTTTACTGTTATTTACATTTTACAGATTTAACCTTGGACCAGGAGCTGTAGTATTTTTTGCCGTCTATTGTTTTGTAGGCTCTGACTTTTACATAATACTTTTTGCCTCGAGTCATATTCTTGCCGGTATAGGAAGTAGATGACTGTTTCTTAACAGTAGTTTTTGCTACCACCTTTTTGAACTTGCTGTCACGGGCCCAATAGATTTGGTATCCTGTGGCAGAGCCGCCAACCTTTTTCCAAGTGACCTTAATCTTTTTCTTCTGTTTGGATTTTACGGAAGAAAGAGTAGGCGTTTTCGGCTTAGTTACGGCAGTGACCTTTGAGCTCTTAGGTCCTACTTTTGTGCTGCTGCCCTTTGAATAAGCAGCTACATAGAAGCTGTAGGATTTTCCTGCTGACAGTGAGATGATTTTCTTAGAGACTGTAGAACCGCTGCTGATTGTTGCAATCTTCTTTGATTTGCTGTCATAGATATAGTATCCATTTGCATTAGCGGTCTTTGACCACTTCAGTGTAACGGACGAGGTTGAGGTGCCGGTAACCTTTACACCGCTTACTTTTTTTGGTGTAACCTGCGAAGCGGTCACAGTACACTTTGATGACGGCATACCGCTGAACACCGGAATGTAAAAGGTCTTTTTGTCCTTCATCATTCCAGCACTGCTATATGCAGAATATGTCATTGAAGACTCCTGTGCGGCGCCCTGTACATTGGTCATATACTCGTGGGTATAGAGATTGCCGGAAGCTTTGCTGACATTAAACTTTTGGAGATAGCCGGTGTTCTGTGCACCGAACATATCCTTTATTCTCTGTGCACCGCCAACAATGGCTTTGTATGGATTTGTCCACGGTCTTTCCAAATTAAAATATCTTGTGCGCAATGCGGACTTGAGCACATAGCCGCTCTTGCCCTCAGAGAAGGAATTGTTGCCGTTCTTGGTATATAATCTGACATAGTAGTAATCGCCATATTCTCCACGATATGTCATATACTGTTTGTCCTTTAGGTCAGCAATTTTTCCGCTTACCTTTTTGGTAGAAGAATCATACTTTGAATACAGCGATGCGGTAGTACCATCGTTTACCTTTAGGTAGCCTGCCGCCCATTCGAGACCGTCGCTTGCACCTGTATTTGCACCTATATTATAGTAATTATATATGCCCTGAAACGGTGCTTTCGTTCCGCACACTGCTGTGGCAGATGCAGTTGCGCCGCCGTTTTCTTGCTTTATTTTAGAGGCAAGATAGTATGCACTCATTCCACTGCTCTTTGCAGCTGCGAGTATAGCATCGGAATACTTAGTCTTAGAGTCATATGTCTTTGTGGCACCGGAGGTATCCTTATATGTAATGAGTGAATTGTACATCCAAGTGCCTTTCAGTATAGCCTCGACTCCTGCCTTTGTTTGTGAGGAGTCATAGGCAGTAGACTCAAACTGGAATATATATTTTTCGGTCAGCCAATTTCGTGGGTCCATATAGTATTTAACTGCACTCTCGGAGGCAGAAACCCAACTGCTTCCCTCTTGCACAATATAATTTCCGTTCTTATAGCAAGTGGAATCGTTGCAGTAATAATCATTGGACAGAGAGCTCTGCTTTTGGATAACCTGATTTGAGTGCTTAGACCTCTCTCCTGCCACGGCAGTGTTCCAATCCAGTCCTGTAACGAACGGAACAAAGTTCCAATTAGGATACTTTTCGTGCAAGGAGGTGAGAGCAGTCACATAGCTGTCCGAAAATCCTTTTTCCTTAAGTTCTTGTGAATAGGATGCCGCATAGGTAACGGAAGAAAAAGCACTAATCCCGCTAATCAGCATCACAAACGACATAATGAGAGATAATATTTTTTTCATAATTAGCTCCTTTCGTATTATTCACCGTTCTCCACCTTAAATATAGCAGTTTAGTAAAATAATGTCAACAAAAAACGACCTCCATTTTTTGGAAGTCGTTTTTTTATTTTACTGATTTTCGCCTTGCAGTTGTTTCCAGTGAATCTTACAATAATTCTTTCCGTTTATAGGCGGATACTTTGAGTCATCAACCTTAGCCTCGTTTTGACAGTCATACTCTTGATTATAGGCACAACGGACAGCATTCTTGCCGCCCTCTGTGAGAGAAGGGATGAAAGCGTTGCAGAACAGAGCCGCAACCACAACAAAGATAACTGCGCCTGCAACTTTTGGATTGATACCCTTTTTGAACAGTTTTTCTGCATCTATGGCATCAAGGAACTTAACCTTTTCAAAAATGAGGCAGGCAAGCTTTGCAAGAAAGAATGCCAAAATACCGGAAACTATACCCACTATAAGTCCGCCGATAACATCTGTAGCATAGTGAACCATAAGGTACACACGAGAACCCATAGTGCATACGGCAATCACAGGGAAAAGCCAAGCAATCTTTTTCTTGTCCTGCTTAAAGCACAGGAACATAGCGGTTGCCATCTCAAATGCTGCGGTGGTATGACCTGACGGGAAAGAATAATCGCTCTCCGAAAGCTGACCTGCACCTACATACCAAGCGAAGTATTCCGCATTGCTCTGCAAGGTGTTATAAGGTCTCACACGGAGCACCATAGGTTTAACAAGAACATTGGTAACGATAGTGCCTATCGCTATGGCAAACAGCAGAGAAAAGCCGTACTTTCTCGTCTTTTTGAAAAAGCAAAGTACAACGCCCACTACTGCCATAGGAATGACAAAAGCTTCGTCTCCGAAAGAAGTAAAAATTTTTGCTACAACGGTCAAAAATCCGCACTGCATACTGCCGAAGAAGTGGAACACCCACAAATCGAATGCGGCAAATGTGCTGTCGATTTTGTCACCGATAGTAGCGGCTAATAAAATCGGATACATAATAACATTTCCTTTCTGTTTATTACTGAATTATGATACCAAAATATATGCCGTTTTGCAATAGAAATATCAATGAGTTTAAGTTTATTTTAATATTGAAGTAAAACAGTATTTGTGATAGAATACAATAAATCATCAAAGAGGGTATCTATAATGAATAATAATCCAATCGGATTTTTGGACTCCGGCATTGGCGGACTGAGCGTACTGAAAAAGGCATATAAACTGCTACCTAACGAAGATTTTGTTTTTTTCAGCGACTCTGCTCACAATCCATACGGAGACAAATCCGATGAAGAAATAAAACAAAGATGCGACAAAATAGTAAAATATTTAATCACTAAAAAGAATTGCAAAGCTATAGTGTTAGCCTGCAATACAGCCTCTGCAAAGGCTGCAGAGTATCTGAGAGCTAAGTACAGTAACATTCCGATAATCGCTATTGAGCCTGCATACAAAATGGTGCACGACTACAATCCCGACGGAGCCACGATTGTGATGGCTACAAAAGGCACTCTCGAAAGCGAAAAATTCCACAGGCTGTATAAGAAATATGACAACATGCACACAAAGTTACTTGCGTGTGTAGGCATGGCTGACATAATCGAGCAAGACAGAAAAGAAGATTTGGTACTTTATCTGGAGGATTTGCTGAGCGAATACAAAGGCAAGGTGCAAAATATTGTTTTGGGATGTACTCACTACCCTTTAGCTAAACAGGAAATACGGAATGTCTTAGGCGATGTTAAGTTTTTTGACGGTGCAGATGGCGTGTCACGGAGACTAAAATCTGTTTTGGCTCAGGACAATCTGCTGACAGAAAGCGAAGCAGAGGGCAAGATAACTTTCTTAGATTCTTCCGAAACAAAAGAGCAGCGAGAACTGAAAGCAAAACGATTCTTTAATTTGTTCAAAAAATATGAGTAACAATCCACGATTTTTTCGTGGATTTTTTTGTCTCTTGACAATAAGCGTGAAAAAAATATTATTCTGACAAAAGAAGGCAAAGCGCAGGCAGGGAAAGTTATACTCCCACTGTTTGACTGCAAACAAAAAGCCGCCTAAAAAAATCAGCAATAAAAAATTAGAGACAGCCATAGAGGGTGGAACAATCTTAGGTACAAACGCATCTGCGATAGGCGACATAAAAAACAGCGGTGCAATGGAACAAGCATACAATCTAGGCAAAGCTATAAAATAGTAAAACAGTAAAAAACGGTACAATGCAAAAAACATTGTACCGTTTAATTTTAATCATCATCGTCTGAGGACAGTTTGAGCACTGCTAAGAATGCCTCTTGCGGAACCTCTACAGAACCGAACTGTCTCATTCGCTTTTTGCCCTCTTTTTGCTTTTCAAGGAGCTTTTTCTTTCTGGTTACATCACCGCCGTAGCACTTGGCGAGGACATCCTTACGGAGTGCCTTTACTGTTTCACGGGCGATAACCTTGCCGCCGATTGCCACCTGAATAGGAATCTCGAACAAATGGCGTGGAATATATTTTTTCAGCTGCTCGGCAATACGACGGGCACGCTGATACGCCTTTTCTCTATGAATGATGAATGACAGCGCGTCAATAACATCGCCATTGAGCATAACATCAACCTTAACCAAATCTGAACGGCGATAATCTTTCATCTCATAATCAAATGAAGCATAACCTCTTGTGCGTGACTTAAGTGCGTCAAAGAAATCATAGATAATTTCGTTCAGCGGAAGCTCATAGTGTATATCCACTCTGTCGGGAGTGATATAATCCATATTTTTGAATATGCCACGCTTGTCCTGGCACATATCCATAACAGTGCCAACGAAATCGGACGGCACATAGATATGAGCATCGGCAAAGGGTTCTTCGCAATAATCAATATAAGCAGGATCAGGGTAATTGGTAGGATTATCAATCTCGACCATAGTACCGTCGGTAAGATAAATCTTGTACACAACCGATGGAACAGTGGCTATCAAATCGAGATTATATTCTCTGTCCAAACGTTCCTGTATAATCTCCAAGTGAAGCAGTCCCAAAAATCCACAACGGAAGCCGAATCCCAAAGCGCCCGAAGTTTCCGGCTCATAGGACAATGAAGCATCATTGAGCTGCAACTTTTCGAGTGCGTCACGGAGTGCCTCATAGTCGGCACCGTCGGCAGGATAAAGACCGCAATAAACCATCGGATTAACCTTTCGGTAGCCCGGCAATGGCTCAGATGCAGGATTTTCCGCTGTAGTGACGGTATCACCTACATGAGCGTCTCCTACTGTCTTAATGGAGGCGGTGATATAACCTACCTCACCGGCAGACAGTTCATCTGTCTTTTCCAGTGAAGTGGCACGCATATAACCAACCTCTACCACAGTAAATTCTGCACCGGTAGACATAATCCGCATTGTATCGCCGGCTTTAATCTTGCCTTCTTTTATGCGGACATAGACTATTACTCCTCGGTAGGAATCGTATATTGAATCAAAAATCAAAGCCTGAAGCGGCTTGTTTTCATCGCCCTCGGGAGGATGAATTTCGTTGACAATGTACTCCAAAACCTCCTCCACATTTTCGCCTGTTTTGGCACTTATGCGGGGGGCATCCATACAGGGTATGCCAACTATTTCCTCTACCTCCTCGGCAACTCGTTCAGGGTCAGCCGCAGGCAAATCAATCTTATTTATAACAGGAAGGATATCCAAATCGTGATCAAGAGCCAAATATGTGTTTGCGAGT
>URJF01000034.1 GCA_900548085.1 uncultured Oscillospiraceae bacterium
TATCACATCTTTGTTTTTTCGGAAAGAGGAGTGAATATGCAAAATATACTCTTAGCTATGTCAGTGGACGACATTATTTCTAAGATAGACAACTGGGTATGGGGCTGGACTCTTATTGTCCTTATTCTTGCGGCAGGCTTGTGGCTCACTGTACGCACAGGCTTTGTTCAGGTGAAGCATCTTGGTAAAGCGCTCAAATTTATGATTAAAAATGAAGAAGAGGGCGAGGGCGAGGTTACATCTTTCGGTGCACTGTGTACTGCACTGTCGGCTACTATAGGTACCGGTAATATTGTAGGTGTTGCAACTGCTATTTGCCTCGGTGGTCCTGGCGCACTGTTCTGGATGCTTGTGGCAGCTTTCTTTGGTATGGCGACTAAGTACAGCGAGGGCTTTTTGGCAGTTAGGTTTAGAGAAAAAACCGAGCACGGTCACTACTTGGGTGGCCCGTTCTATTATATTGAAAAGGGCATGGGACCAAAGTGGAAGTGGCTGTCTAAGCTGTTTGCTGCTTTCGGCGTGTTCGTAGGTCTGTTCGGTATCGGTACCTTTACTCAGATTAACGGTATTACAACAGCTATCAATAATTTCTTTGACGAAAACAGTGAGCATATCGCTTTTACTATCGGTGACTACAGCTATACATGGGCTACTGTTATCGGCGGTCTTTTCATTACCGTTTGTGTAGCGCTTGTTGTTATCGGCGGAATTAAGCGTATTGCAAAAATCAGCCAGGTTATCGTTCCGTTTATGGCTGTTACTTATGTTGTAATTGTTCTTATCATTGTCATTTGCAACATAAAGGAGCTTCCGTCTGCAGTAGTTCTCATAGTAAAGAGTGCTTTTGTTCCTAAGGCTGTACTCGGCGCAGGTGCAGGTGTAACGCTTAAGCTTGCTATGCAAAAGGGTATCGGCAGAGGTATCTTTTCAAACGAGGCAGGTCTCGGCTCCGCTCCTATAGCTGCCGCAGCTGCTAAGACTAACGATACCGTCCGTCAAGGCCTTGTTACAATGACAGGTACATTTATTGATACTATAGTTATTTGTACACTGACAGGCCTTTCTATCATAGTTACCGGTGCGCAGAATTCTTATGTTCCCGGCAAGATGGAGGGCGTCAGCATAACTACAGTTGCTTGGCAAAAGGGGTTACCCTGGAGCGAGCCTATATCTGCATTTATTCTTATGCTCTGCCTGACTTTCTTTGCATTCACCACTATTCTCGGTTGGGATTACTACAGCGAGCGCTGTCTTGAGTATCTTACCCATTCCCAAAAGGCTGTTAAGGTGTACAGATACATTTATATTCTTGCAGTGTTCTTCGGCCCCTATCTTACAGTTTCGGCAGTGTGGAATATCGCAGATATATTCAATGGACTTATGGCTTTTCCGAACCTTATCGCTCTGTTTGCACTCAGCGGAGTTGTCGGAAAAGAAACTCGTGCTTATTTTGCAGAGAAAAATCACGACCTAAAAGAATTGTCAAAGAACCGTAAGTAATGACAGGATTTAACAAAAACGGAGACTTTCGGATTTATTTTCGTCGGTCTCCGTTTTGTTTGTAAAAAATGCACAAAAATAATGGTTGATATATAATTCTTTTTATAGTATAATATATCTGCTATATTTTAAAAAACGAAAGGAGTTCTTTATGAAACACCCTGAAATCGTTGGAAAAATGAGCCTGGAGCAAAAGGCTGCATTTGTTTCCGGCTTTGACTATTGGCATCTTGAGGAAGCACCGGAACTCGGATTGCCTAAGATTATGATTACTGACGGCCCTCACGGTCTGCGTAAACAAAATACCGACAAGAAATCATCCGGTGGTATCGGATTAGGCAACTCCGTGCCTGCTACCTGTTTTCCACCTGCCGCTACATCTTCTTGCTCTTGGGATCCTGATTTGTTGTTCCAAGAAGGTGAGGCAATGGGCAAGGAATGTCTTAAGGAAAAGGTTTCTACCATCCTCGGTCCCGGTACTAATATTAAGCGTTCACCGGTTTGCGGCCGTAACTTTGAGTATTTCAGCGAGGATCCGCTCCTTGCAGGTAAGTGCTCGGCAGCTGTTATCAACGGCGTTCAGTCAAAGGGCGTAGGTACTTCACTTAAGCACTTCTGCTGTAACTCGCAGGAGGCATTCCGTATGGTAATCAACGAGGTTATCGACGAGCGTGCTATGCGTGAGATTTATCTTACAGCATTCGAAATTGCTATCAAAGAGGCACAGCCTTGGACAGTAATGAATTCTTACAATAAAATCAACGGCGTTTACGGTTCGGAAAATGCTCACACACAGCAGGAAATTGCCAGAGGTGAGTGGGGATTCAAGGGTTTATTCGTTACCGACTGGGGCTCATCAGTAGACAGAGTTCCAGGATTGAAGAACGGTACCGACCTTGAGATGCCATCATCGGGCGCTCTCAATACACAGCGTATTATTGCCGCAGTAAAAGACGGTTCTCTCGATGAAGAAATCCTTAATGAGAGAGTAGATAATGTTGTTGAACTTATCATTAAGTCAAAGCCTGCTCTCGAAAAAGAGCATACATATGATCCTGAGGAGCATCACAGAATTGCTCAAAAGGTTGCAGAAGGTTCAATGGTTCTCCTTAAGAATGAGGAGTCAATCCTTCCTCTTAAGGCAGGTCAAAAGGTTGCAGTTATCGGTGAAATGGCTAAGTCACCTCGTTTCCAGGGTGCAGGTTCATCTGTTATTAATCCAACTAAACTTGACAACGCATATGACGAGCTCAAGAAGCTCGGCGTAGATATGACATATGCTCAGGCATACGAAAAGAGCAAGGATGAGGTTAACGAAACTCTCTTTGCCGAAGCAGAGAAGGTTGCTTCCGCTGCTGATGTAGCAGTAGTATTTGTAGGCCTTACAGAAGAATTTGAGGGCGAGGGCTATGACAGAGTTGATATCAATATGCCACAGTCTCATAATGCTCTTGTTGACAGAATTTCAAAAGCTAACCCGAATACAGTTGTTGTTCTGGCAGGCGGTTCTGTAGTATATATTCCTTGGCTCAATGAGGTTAAGGCTCTCCTTAACAGCGGTTTGGGCGGTCAGGCAGGCGGCGCAGCTGTAGCAAGAATTCTCACAGGCGCAGTTAATCCGTCAGGTAAGACCTCCGAGACCTATCCTATCACTTTCCAGGATAACCCGACTTACGGTATTTATCCGGGCGGTCCTGTTACATCTGAGCACAGAGAAGGCGTTTATATCGGCTACAGATATTATGATGCAGCAAAGAAAGATGTACTCTTCCCATTTGGTTACGGCCTTTCATATACCACATTTGAGTATAGTGATATTAAACTTTCTGCAGATAAGATTAAGGACACTGATACAGTTACTGTTTCATTTAAGATTAAGAACACAGGCTCAGTAGACGGTGCCGAAGTTGCTGAGGTTTATGTAGCAGACAAAGAGTCTACTATCTTCCGTCCCGAAAAAGAACTTCGTGCATTCAAGAAGGTATTTATCAAAGCAGGCGAAACAGCCGAGGTTTCCCTTGAACTTTCAAAGCGTGCATTTGCATTCTTCAATGTGAATATAAATGATTGGTGCGTTGAGTCCGGCGACTTTGATATCCTTGTAGGAACATCCTCAAGAGATATCAGATTGACTGCTACACTCACAGTAGATGCTCCACAGGTTGACATTCCTGATTACAGAGCTACTGCTCCTGCTTATTACAATGATGTTGCCAATATCACTCGTGATGATTTTGCTGCAGTTTACGGTGAGCTTCCTAATCCTGAGATTGATAAGAGCAAGAAGATTGACCGTTACTGCTGTCTCAATGATGCAGCTCATACAAAGTGGGGCGGCAAACTTTGCAGACTTATCAACAAGGTTATGGTTAAGTTCGGATCTGCCGAAAACGGTGACGGAAAGATGCTTGCAGCTATGGCTACACAAATTCCTATCCGTAACTTTGTACAGATGTCTATGGGTGTATTCTCTGAGGATATGGCAGAAGGCCTCCTTATGATGCTCAATGACGACGAGTCGAGTTTCGTAGGCTTTAACAGGATTTTCTGGAGACTCGGCGGTGCACTTACCCGTCTCCCGGCATTACTTAAAGCAATCTAACCTATTATATAATAGTATTAAAAAGCAGACAGTTTTTCTGTCTGCTTTTTTGCGTAAAGAAAATCACTTTACAAATAATTAAATTGATGTGAACCAAATCACTTTACAGCTGCATTGTGAAACTGAGATAACATTTGCACAAACGAATACCAGTTTTGGCGGCGCAAAATATACATTTGTAACAAAAATAAGAAAACTATACAAGTGTATATGCTTGTATAGTTACTTTTTGGCCTAAAGAGATTACAATGAGTAATACAGAAATATACAAATAGTCTTAATGCGGCAAAGGAGAGGATATTATGGCTGCTAAAAGCAAAAACAAGTGGATAGCAAAAGCTGTAGTAATTATAGGTGTAATTATTATACCATTATTATATAGCTTCTTCTATCTCGAAGCCTTCTGGGATCCATATGCAAGACTGGACGATGTTCCTGTCGCTGTAGTAAATCTCGACAAAGGCGCAAACATCAATGGTAAAAACAGAAACATAGGCCAGGAGATTTGTGATAATCTTAAGGAAGACGGTTCGCTTGACTTCAGATTTGTATCTGATAAGAATGCAAAGGATGGCGTTCTGAACCAAGATTATTATGCATCAATTACTATTCCGGCTGATTTTTCTTCTAATGTATCCACTATTACAGAGGATACCGAAAAGTTGCACAGCCAAATAGTTTATTCTGCTAACCAAAAGAAAAACTACCTTGCGGCTCAAATCTTAGAGAACGCAATGCCTACTATTAAGGAAACTGTTAATTCCAGTATAGATAAAGAAATTATTACTACTTTATCCGATAAGCTTAACAGTGTACCGGATCAGATGGGCGAACTTCAAGACGGACTTCAGCAGTTGTCCGACGGCTCAAAGACATTGGCTAACGGTACTTCCGATTTGGATAAGGGTGCTACCACTCTTAAGGATGGCTCTAAGACATTGTCCGGTGGTGCTACACAGGTCGCCGACGGTTCAAAAACACTTAACAACGGTATCTCTACACTTAAGACCGGTACAGCGCAACTTAAGTCAGCTGTTCCGACTTTAGCATCAGGTGTAGGTGCTCTCGATACAGGTGCCAAGAAACTCAGCCTCGGTGCAGATTCTCTGAGTGCAGGTCTTACAACTTATACAAACGGTGTTGCTTCTGCAGCTAACGGAGCAGGCACACTCAGCACAGGACTTACAACTTACACCAATGGTGTTGCTTCTGCAGCAGACGGTGCTGGTACACTTAAATCAGGTGTTGCAACATACACCGCAGGCGTTTCTTCTGCAAAGGATGGCTCAAGCACACTTAGTGCAGGCATCAACACATACACTGCCGGAGCATCAAAGCTTTATAGCGGTTCTACTGATTTGTACAACGGTGTTAAGAAAGCGTCAAAGGGCGTTTCCACCATTCAGTCATCTGTAGATGAATCTATCGATAAGCTGAACACAACTGCAAGCGATACTGTTCTCGGTACTCTTGAGGCAGGTTCAAAGTCTGTTTCATCCAGCACACAGAGCGCAGTAAAGATTATCGAAAATGCGCAGACTCTTATCAAGGCATACAATGCAACAAATGACAGCATGTATTTGACTCAGCTCAATTCTGTACTTAATATGATTACAAGCGATCAGCTTACTGCTCTTAACCAAGGATCACAGCAGGTTAACGCAGGTACACTTCAGCTTATCGCAGGTATGAAAGAGGTTAAGACAAACACAAAGGACCTAAAGGATGGACTCGCTCTCCTTCAGAGTTCCTTCGGTGATGAGAGCACAGAGAACACTTTAATTAACGGTGCTTATGCAATCAATGCAGGACTTAAGCAGTTGACTGACAACAACGCAGTCCTCAAGGGCGGCGCTGCTCAGCTTGAACTCGGTCTCCAGACTCTTGCTGCAAATAATGATACACTCAATGGCGGCATATCACAGCTTAGTGCAGGCCTTGATACACTTAAGGCTAACAACAGCACTCTTACAAGCGGTTCATCTCAGGTCGCAGACGGTGCTAAGCAGCTTGCAGACGGCACAAGCACACTTAATGCAAATGTACCTACATTGTCAAACGGTGTAGCAAAACTTGATTCAGGAGCAAGCCAGCTTCTTACAGGTTCAAATGCACTCTACAGTGGTGCTAAGCAGGTAGCAGACGGTTCTGTATCTCTCTACAATGGTGTCCTTTCACTTAAGGCCGGTACCTCAAAGCTCAACAGTGGTGCAAACACCCTTAAGGACGGTATAGATACCGCAAAGGACGGCGTTGATGACTCTGTTAAGGATACTAATAAACAGCTCAAGGCACTTGACGGCTTGGCAGATTATGCCGAAGAGCCTGCAAGCGTAAAGACAGAGTTTGTTCAGCCGGTTGAAAATTACGGCTCAGCATTTGCTCCATACTTCATGGGCTTGTCACTGTGGGTAGGCGGATTGATGATATTCTTCGGTATCTATCTTGATTATACTAAGAAGATTAAGTCACTCACAAAGGATGGCAAGAGCTTCAGAAGGAAATGTCTTGCATTCGGCGGCATCAGCGCTGCTCAGGGCGTAGCTCTTGCATTCATCATCAAGTTTGCTCTCGGTATTGTGGTCAATAACTTTGCAATGCTTATCGGCTCCTGTGTTCTCGTATCGCTATGCTTTATGTTGATTATTCAGTTCTTCATAATGTACACGGGCAATGTGGGCAAGTTTATCTCGCTGTTGCTGTTGATTCTTCAGCTGACATCTTGTGCAGGTACATTCCCACTTGAGACACAAAACGGTTTCTTCCAGTTTATCAACAAGTTCTTGCCGATGACATATTCTACTCAGCTCTTCAAAGAGGCTATCAGCGGCACAGCAGGCAGCTGGGCAGCTAAGAATGCAGCAGTAATTGCAGCATTTACAGTAGGATTCCTTGTTCTCGGCGGTATCGCAAGATTTATTGAGAAATCAAAGGAAAAGAAAAATATTTCTCTCCAGCCACAAGAAGCATAAAATATAAATGATTTTCCCTCTCGGTTACTAAAGTGCCGAGAGGGATTTTTATGTTATGGTGTTGTATTTGTATTTTGTTTGTGCTAAAATAATCCCGTCAGCCGAAACTGACAAAATTGAGATAACCTGTTCCCATTCCGAACACAGCAGTAAAGCTCTTGCATACTATTTGTATTGCAGGAGCATTTTTATTTGGAGGATTTTTATGTTCAGTTATAAAAAAGTGATAGTAATCGGATGTCCCGGGGCAGGGAAGAGTACATTCAGCAAAAAGCTCCATGCAGTCACAAATATAGCTTTGTACCACCTTGATGCACTATACTGGAACGAGGACTGCACCCATGTTGCGAGAGAAGAATTGATAAAAAAACAAAAAGAAATTTTCACTCATCACAGCTTTATAATAGACGGTAATTTCAAATCTACTATGGAAATGCGAATAAAAGAGGCAGAGGTAGTTTTTCTTTTTGACCTGCCTACAGATATTTGCATACAGGGTGCAAAAAACAGGAGGGGATATAAGCCTGAGATGCCCTGTCAGTTGCCGTCTAATGACGATTTGATAGAATTTATTAAGAATTTTAATACTGATGTTATGCCATGCATACAATATATGTTGAACGAGTATAAGCCTAAAGTCGTCACTTTTCACTCTCACAAGGAGGCGGATGATTATATTGATGACATTAGGACCGTATATTGATTGCTTTGTTGCCTTTTGATTTTTCGTATGATATAATCTTTTTATATTTTATGTTTTGGGTGAAGTATGAAAAAGTTGATTTGGCGCTTGACCGCCATTTTTTGTGTGTTGACAGTTGTATTTTCTGTTCTGTCCGTTGTGTACGGAAATTCCGCTGTCACTGCCGCAGCCATAACTTTTGGCACAATATTATACCATTTTGTTATGCGACTCTTTGTAGGAGCTGTTACTCCAAAAAACTTTAGATACAGTCAGCCGTGGTTTGCCGAAAGAAAATTTGAGAAAAAGCTCTTTAAATTTTTAAGAGTAAAAAAATGGAAAAAATATATGCCCACATATAACCCTACCTCATACTTTGTAGATAAAAATACAGACTTTGAGTTGATGGCAGACAATACCTGTCGCAATGAGGTTATTCATTGGGTGATTGCAGTTTTGAGCTATGTTCCATTGTTGTTTTCTATATGGCTCGGCGAGTTTTGGGTGTTCCTTATCACTTCAATAATATCATCGGCTTTTGATATGATTTTTGTAATTATGCAAAGATATAACCGCCCCCGCCTTATAAAATTTTTAACTAAATATAAAAAATACACTTGTTGATTTAGATTATCAACAAGTGTATAATATTATGCTTTATACAAATACAAAATGAATCAATAGCATATAGGCTATTGTGCCGACGGCTATGCTCAGGAGGGTGTTGCGCTTCCACAGGTGAATCAGTGCTGTCAGAGCGACGCAAATTATTTGGGGCAAAATGTAATTTATATCGCCGTTTTCAAAGTCCTTTAGGCAGTAGACAATTAGTATACCGAGTATCGCTACCGGAAGGACATCACCTAAGTACTTAATAAACTTTGGTACTTCCTTTTTTCCACCGAACAATGCAAAGGGAAAGAGACGAGTGGCAAAGGTGCAGACCGCTGCCGCAACAATCATAATAATTAGATGAGTAGTGGTCATATGCTTGCACTCCTTTCAAATTGCTTTTTGAATCCGGAGAGTATTGCTACTGTCAGTATTAGGGCAGGGAGTAAGAAATTTTTTGCGCCGAATATTATAAGACACAATATTCCGCAAAATACGCCTATCGCACCTATAAGTCCCGATTTGCCCTTTTGATTTCGTATCAGGTCAATGAATATTACTACAAACAGTGCTGTCATAGAAAAATCTATACCCGTAAAATCAATGGGTATCAGCTGGCTCAACAGTGAGCCTAAAGCAGAGCCTATTATCCAATACAGATGGTCCAGCTCGCCTATGATGAATCTCGCCTTTGGTTCGTTAACATTTTTCGGTACAACCGTTATTGATGAGTTGACTGAATAAGTTTCGTCCGTAAGTGTGAAAATCATAAAAGGATAGCGCCACCCGCCTGCCTTAAATTTTTCGATATAAGACAAGCCGTAGAACATATGTCTTGTGTTTATAAAAAATGTCATCATCGCCGTGGTAGCAATGCTCGCCCCGGAACTAATCAATGAAACGAGCAAAAACTGACCGGAGCCTGCGTATACAGTTATTGAAATAAATATTGCCCACAGCCAATTATAACCGGCTTTATATAACATAATGCCGAATGCTGAGCCTAAGAATAGGTAGCCAAACAGAACAGGCAACGATTTCTTTAGAGCAAACATAAATGTTGCTTTTTTGTTATACTCCATATTTCCCTCTCATATGTTTTTGTTGTGTACAGGATATTATAACATTTTGGAGAGAATAATCAAGAGTAGAAGAACGGTGCCGTGTTATATTCCTTGACAAAAATCACAGGACTATGTATAATTTTAATAATGTTTTAAATATATAATATTGTTGAGGGGTTATTTATGCAAGAAGTTTGCAGACAGCTACAGGAGTTTCTTACCTCCCACGGAATACCTAATTGGCTGGTGGTATTCATCATTTCGGTTTGTCCCATTCTGGAGTGCAGATTGGGAATGTTCACAGCTATCGTGCTGTTGAGAATGAATCCGTTTGTGGGATTTATAATCAGCTTTTTAGGCAATATATTACCTATTCCGTTTATTTTGTTATTGATAAATTGGATTTTTGATGTGCTTAAAAAAGTTCCGGGAATAAACAAACTCGTTTATTGGCTGGAGGACAAAACGCTGAAAAAGCGAGACAAGATAGACAAGTACGGCGTGTGGGGACTGCTCATATTTGTCGCTATACCATTGCCGGGTACGGGCGGATGGACAGGTGCTTTGCTTGCCTCATTGTTACATTTGGATAAAAAGAAATCATTTTTTGTTATTTCTATCGGCGTATTTATAGCCGGATTGATTATTACCGTGTTATCCTTATTTGTGGGAAATGCAGTGTTTGGATAAAATAAAGAAGCCTTGCAGATTAAGTATTCTGCAAGGCTTTTTTGTACCGTTTTATCTTATTGCTTTTTGGGGAATTGTGAATTGTACAGTTCGTAGTAGAAACCTTTTTTTGCAAGCAGTTCCTTGTGTTTGCCTTGTTCTACTATATTTCCGTTTCTCATAACGAGGATAATGTCTGCCTCTTTGATTGTGGCGAGTCTGTGAGCAACAATAAATGTTGTTCTGCCGTTCATAAGAGTAGCAAATGCTTTTTGAATCCTGATTTCTGTCCTTGTATCTATGGAAGATGTAGCTTCGTCAAGAATGAGCATCGGTGGTCTGCACAGCATAAGTCGGGTTATGCATAGCAGCTGCTTTTGTCCTGCAGATAAACTGCCGCCGTCCTCACCGATTTCGGTATCATATCCCTTTGGCAAACGCTTTATGAAGGAATGAGAATGTGCCTTTTTTGCGGCATTTATTACTTCTTCGTCGGTTGCATCGGGTGCTCCAATTTTTATGTTATCTCTTATTGTGCCGGATTTGAGCCAAGTGTCTTGGAGAACCATACCGAAGTTTTGACGCAGTGATTTGCGTGTGATTTGGCTGTATGTTCGCTCATCAAGACTTATTGTGCCGCTGATTGGATCGTAAAAGCGCATCAGCAAATTGATAAGAGTTGTTTTGCCGCAACCGGTAGGGCCGACTATAGCGACTCTTTGCCCCGGTGCTACAGAAAGGTTAAAGTTCTCTATTAGCTTTTTATTTTCTGTATAAGAAAAGTTTATGTGAGACAGTGTTAGCTTTCCGTCTACATCTTTTATTTCTATTGCATCTTCCGGGTCCGGTTCAACACTTTTTTCTTCCAAAAGCTCAAACAGCCTTTCTGCACAAGCCATAGCGTTTTGCAGTTCTGTTACTACACCGCTGATTTCATTGAACGGCTTTGTGTACTGATTTGCATATGATAAGAAGCAAGTGAGTATACCTACTGTGATTGTGGTCTCATTTGCTTTTATTGCCAGCAGTGCACCGAACATTGCAACAGCGGCATAAACAATAGCATTTACAAATCGTGTTGCGGGATTTGTGATAGATGAAAAGAATGTTGCTTTGAGCGAATATTTTTGGAGACGATTGTTTATTTCGTCAAATATCTCTTGGTTTTCTTCGCCGTGAGAGTACGCATCTACAACCTTTTGGTTGCCTATCATTTCGTCGATAAAAGCGGTTTGCTCGCCTCGAGTTTCACTTTGTAGCATGAACATCTTATGAGTTTTTTTTGCTACAAAATTAGCAATCAAAAAGGACATTGGAGTTACCACGACGACCACTATAGTTATCCACACATTTATGCTGAGCATGAATCCAAGGGTGCCGAGAATAGTCACTATGCCTGTAAAGAATTGTGTGAAACCCATCAGCAGACCGTCTGCGAATTGGTCTACATCCGCTATTACTCTGGATACTATTTCGCCGCTTGGGTGAGAGTCAATGTATGAAATAGGGAGAGTCTCAATTTTGCGGAACGCTCTGTCTCTCATATCTCTTACTACATTGAATGTTATTTTATTATTGCACACATTCATCAGCCATTGGCTCAGTGCCACACCGGCCACTATTATGCACACCCGTATCAGTATCGGTGTGATTGCTGCAAAATTTACATTGTTTTTTGATATGATAAAGTCGATTACGTTTCCTATCAAAACCGGTACATAGAGAGTGCCTGCTACACTGATTACGGCGAATACCATAGACAGTATCAGATATATTTTGTAGTTGCCTACATATTTTGATACTTTTTTCAATACTTCTTTGTTTTTCATTTTGCCGCCTCCTCGTCATCAGAAAATTGGGAGGAATATATTTCTCGGTATGTTTCGCAGGAATTCAGCAGCTCTTTGTTGGTGCCTTGACCTACACATACACCATCCTCGAGTACAATTATTTTGTCTGCGCCCAAAATGGAGGAGCAACGCTGTGACACTATGAACAGCGTCGGCTTGTAGTCGAGATTTAAAATAGCTTCTCGCAATGCTTTTTCTGTGGCAAAGTCCAAAGCCGATGCACTGTCGTCAAGTACGATAATTTCCGGTTTTGATACGATAGCACGAGCTATGGACAATCTTTGCTTTTGTCCGCCGGACAGATTTCCGCCATTGTGCTCTATGGTTGTGTCCAGTCCGTCTTTTTCATATATTGAGTCATATATTTGGGCTATCTTCAGTGCCTCGTTTATTTCATCATCCGTGGCATCCTTTTTGCCCCATTTTATATTGTCTCTGACAGTGCCGGAAAACAATATAGCCTTTTGCATAACAAATCCTATATGCTGCCTCAAATCCTCTTTGTCGTAGCTTTTTACATCTCTGCCCATCACAGTTACTGTACCCTTTGTGCAGTCGTAGTAGTGGGGGATAAGACTGACGAGAGAAGACTTTCCGCTGCCTGTTGAACCGATAATGCCTATTACCTGCCCTTTATCTGCACAAAAGCTGATGTCGGTTAAACTTTCGTCGCCTGCGTTACTGTATGTCAGCGATACATTGTCGAATGACACTGTGTGATTGTCTATGATTTCTGCGTTGCCATTTTTTTGGAGAGTGCAGTCCATATCGAGTATTTGTGCCACTCTGTCACCGGAGGCAAATCCTTTTGTTATGGTTACAATAAGGTTAGCAAACTTTATCAGTTCCACGAGTATTTGGCTCATATAGT
>URJF01000035.1 GCA_900548085.1 uncultured Oscillospiraceae bacterium
ATTGATGAGAGCCTGTGGAGTGATAGAGTCCTCATCATCCTGTGCCTGAAGAGTCATACGCTCACGAATAACTCTCTCCATACGAGTAAAGCCGATTCTGAACTGATTTTGGAGCAGCTCGCCTACCGCACGGATACGACGGTTGCCCAAGTGGTCAATGTCGTCCGTATAGCCGACGCCGTTTGCAAGGTTAAGAAGATACGAAACCGATGCAAAAATATCATCAATGATAATGTGATTAGGAATAAGGTCATCGTGCTTAAGCTTAATCTCATACTCAAGAGCTTCTTTATCATCGCCGCATTTTTCGATAATTTCGCTGAGTACACGGTACGAAACCTTTTCGTTAATACCGAGAGCCTTTTTGTCGATATCAACATACTTGTCGATATCTACCATTCCGTTAGATACAACTTTTATCTCTTTGCCGGACTCAAGTCTGACGAATGCAAACATAACACCTGCATCCTCAATCTCCATAGCTTTCTTTGCATCCAGCTTTTCGCCTGCGTCTGCAAGGAATTCACCCATAGGAGACACAACCGGCTGAGAAAGAACCTGTCCTGTAAGACGGTCAGTCATACCCAACTTTTTGTTGTACTTATATCTGCCTACACGGGAAAGGTCATAACGACGAGCGTCAAAGAACAATCCGTCCAAATGAGCCTGTGCAGTCTCAAGTGTAGGAGGTTCGCCGGGACGAAGCTTTTTGTAAACCTCAAGGAGAGCCTCTTCCTTGTTCTTAGTCAAGTCCTTTTCGATAGTAGCTTCCATTCTTTCGTCATCGCCGAAGAAGTCACGGAGTTCTTCGTCTGAGCCTAAGCCCAATGCTCTGAGGAAAGTGGTGATAAATATTTTTCTGTTCTTGTCGATACGAACATAGAAAAGATCGTTAGCGTCAGTCTCATACTCGAGCCAAGCACCTCTGTTAGGGATAACAGTGTTGGTATAAAGCTCCTTACCGGTCTTGTCATGCTCCATGTGGTAGTACACGCCGGGAGAACGAACCAGCTGAGAAACGATACAACGCTCTGCACCGTTGATAACAAATGTACCTGCATCTGTCATAAGCGGGAAGTCACCCATAAAGATGGTGTTCTCTTTTACTTCGCCTGTCTCTTTGTTTTGGAGGCGTGCTCTGACCTTAAGAGGTTTTGCATAAGTGGTGTCACGAGCCTTACACTGAGCTATAGAGTATTTAGGTTCGTCATCCATTGAGTAGTCGATGAAATCAAGAACGAGATTGCCTGTGTAGTCGGTGATAGAGCCGATATCACGGAAAACCTCTTTCAGTCCTTCGTCGAGGAACCACTGGTAAGATTTCTTTTGCACCTCAATAAGGTTAGGCATCTTCATAACCTCATTGATTTTGGCAAAGCTTTTTCGTGTAGTAGTACCGAGTTGTACGTCCTTCACATTTACCATAAAGGTATTCACTCCATTCATAAAAATTTGCAATAAAAACAAGTAAATTTCTGCGTTATTTGCCTCTGAAATAATAACGAATTATAAATTTTCAGTATAAATTTTTTAATCAAAATTATGGCATATGCGCAAAAATTTCCATTTTAATCGTGCATATAATATAAACTAATAAAATCGCCTTGTCAACAACTTTCTTTGTAAAAGTTTCACAAAGGCAAAAAGTTTTTTAACAACGGTGCCGTGTGTTCTTTGTTTTCATTCACAATTCCATAAAATACTGTTAAAATCCGACTATTGAATTGTACAGGATGATTTGCTATAATAATGATACTAATAAGAAGGACAGACAAAAATGAAAAAAATGATTAGCCTGCTGCTGACAGCAGTATTGATAATAACCGTATTCGCCGGCTGTGGAAAAAGTGAAAAGAAAATCAACCTTATGTACCCCTTTACAGCCAATGTAAACAGCTATGACCCACAGGTTGCCTCCACAGGAGATGAGTATCTCATAATCGAAAACACCTTTGAAGGATTGATAAGAATAGGCTCAGACGGAAAGGTAAAAAAGGGAGTCGCAGACAGCTGGAGCATCAGTGACGACGGACTTACATACACCTTTAACCTAAAGAGAGGAATGAAATGGAACATAGACACAAAAAAGGATGACAAAGGCGAATACAAAGATGAGCGATTGCAGATGCTCGGAAAAGAATTTAATCCCGACATCACTGCCAACGACTTTGTGTTTGCACTGCAGAGAGCGGCATCAAAAGATACAAACTGTCCCCTGTTCTCTACCATTTCATGTATAAAAAATGCGTCAGCAATACACAGCGGAAAAAAGGGTACCTCCACACTCGGAGCTACCGCACCTGACACATATACACTGAAAATACAGCTGGAAAAAGCCGACAAAAGTTTTATGGAAACACTCACAACGGCAGTTGCAATGCCATGTAACGAAGAATTTTTCAATGCCACTGAAGGAAGATACGGACTCGACACTAAATACACACTGTTCAACGGACAATTTTACTTAGACCAAATTTTAGCGTCATCATATCTGCTGAGAAACAACAAGTTTTACAAAGGTGATTATCCGGCAAAAGCTAATCAGCTTGCACTGAAAATACTAACCGATGAAAACAAGGACAAAACCGTAGAAAATTTAAAAAGCGGATACTATGACGCTGCATTCATTGACGGTGAGGACAGCGACAGCATAAAGGACAGCAGCGGTATCACCTACGAACCGTATGTGGACACCACATGGGCTTTCATACTGAACACAAACAACGAGCTGCTCCAAAGCAAATTTATGCGAAAAGCATTTTGTCAAGGCTTTACAATACTGAAAGATACCAAAAAGGATTATCTCGCAGCAGCTACCAATCTCACTCCCCCTTCCTGCACAATAGGCGGAAACAATGCAATAAAAGCAATGGGTTCTACAGTAATAAAGCAGGACATAATCCAAAGCGTAGAAAACTGGAACAAAGCAATCAATATTCTCGACAGCACAAATGTAGAACTGACGATAATCACAACCGACTATATGAAAAACTATGCCAAGCAAATGCTCAAAGGAATACAGCAAGGCATAGGAACTTCGCTGAAAAACAGCAACGGAGACACAATCAATTTCACACTCAAGGTTGAGTCAATGACCGATGATGAGTTGAAATCAAAAGTGTCTTCCGGCGACTATGACATAGCCTTTTATCCCTTTACCTCGGACAGTATGTCGGCAGTATCGTATCTCCAATCCATAGCGGATGACAATCCTATGAACTGCGACACGACCGATATCGAAAAATATCTGAAGCAGGCTAACTATGCCGGAAACATAAAGGACAGCTCCGTCAGCGTAAAGAATGCAGAGGACGCTCTTTTGCTGACATATAGCATCTGTCCTATGATGTACGAAACCAGCTACTATGCGTGTGCAAAGGGCGTAAAGAATGTTGAATTTCATCCCGGAACAGGAAGAGTGAATTTTGTAAATGCCACAAGAGAAAAATAAAAAACAAACAGCCGTCAAAATCATTCTGTGGTCACTGACAGCGGCGTGTATGGCAGTTATATTCTACTTTTCATCAAGGCCGGCTAACATATCCCAAATGCAAAGCGGCACAATTTTGGCGTGGCTCAGATCCCACCTCGGTGACGGAGTGCTGAGTGATTTTATTGTACGAAAGGGCGCTCATTTTTCGGAATATGCCGGATTTTGCTTTTTGTTGTGCTGGTCACTTAAGGTATCCGACAAACCGCACCCGATGGTTAAAGGTATCGCTTTTGCCTCGCTGTATGCGATAACCGACGAGGTGCATCAGCTGTTTGTAGATGGCAGGAGCTGTGAGGCGAGAGATTGGGCTTTAGATACCACAGGAGCAATCACAGGTGCAATTATATTTTTTGTGTTAATGAAAATAATTTTCGCTCTTCATTCAAAAAAGCGAAATAGTAATTGACACGAGCATATTAAGGTAATAAAATACATTAAAACGATAAACGAAAGGAAACAAAAAATGAATGTATTAGTATTTGACACAGAAGAACAAATCGGAGTTGCCGCAGGATATTATATGTGCGGACAGGTGCTCCAAAAACCTGATTCTGTTTTAGGACTCGCAACAGGCTCAACACCGCTGAAGCCATATGCCCATATGATAGACCTCTACAACGAGGGAGCAGTAGACTTTTCTAAAGTAACAACATTCAATCTTGACGAATACTGCAAGCTGGACGTAAACGACAAAAACTCATATCATAAATTTATGCACGAAAATCTCTTTGACCACATTAACATTCCGGAGGAAAACATCAACTTCCTTAACGGCAACGCAGAAGATATGGACGAGGAGTGCAAAGAATACGAAGAAAAAATCAAAAAAGCCGGCGGAATTGACATTCAGCTCTTGGGTATCGGCTCAAACGGTCACATTGCATTCAATGAGCCCGCCGACAGTTTTCAGAGATGGAGCCACATTGTTGCTCTCAAAGAGTCAACAATAAAGGACAACTCAAGATTTTTCAACTCAATAGATGAAGTACCTACCCACGCCGTAACCATGGGTATCGGCTCAATAATGCAAGCTAAGAGAATACTCATCATTGCACTGGGTGAGCACAAGGCAAAGGCAGTAAAGCAAGTTATTGACGGACAGGTTACACCTCAGTGCCCTGCTTCGGTACTTCAATTCCACAAGGATGTTACACTTATGCTTGACAAAGGAGCTGCATCACTGCTATGAACAAAAAATCAATCTGCATAATACTGTGTGCAATTATATGCGTATGCGGTCTGCTGGCAGCCTGCTCCGGAAAAAATCACTCCGGAAACGAAAAGACTGTAACCAATGACAGCACGCCTGTAGTTACACAAACCGTTACAGACAAAAACGGAAAGATCGTGGGAACGAGAGTAGCCAGAGAAGACGAAACAGTTACCGGAAAAAACGGTGAGGTTATGGTAAAGAAAATTGAAACCGTAACAGACAAAGACGGCAAAAAAGTAACCAAGGTCGTAACGGAGAAAGTCACAGACAAAAGCGGAAAAGAAGTAACCGTAAACACCAAGGGAACAAAAAAGTCAAGTAAAGATACCTCAAAGAAAAATGAGGGTGACAAAAAGACTACTAAAAAGAAGGTAACAACTACCACTGACCCGTGCACAACAACAAAGCCCGATGACCCGATTATTCTCCCCGACACTCCGGAGGATGGCTACAAACTTTCCGCATCTCTCGGTCAATACATTCTGCAGGAAAAAATCGGCAGAGATTATGTGGTAAACACAGACAGTGTTGACGGCGACAAGGTTGTGTACAAAATCTATACCGAAAAAAAGCACGAGTTGTACAGCACGGTAAAGGCTAATATTAAAACCGGCAATGCTACCGAAATCAACGAAAAGACCGGTAAAAAAACAAAATATAATATTGCAGAAATAAAATTAGACTAAAAGGAGAAAGAAATGGCAAACAAAGGAAAATTTTATATTACCACAGCCATAGCATATACCAGCAGAAAGCCGCATATCGGCAACTCATACGAGATTGTGCTGACCGATGCGATAGCGAGATACAAGAGACTTCAGGGCTACGATGTATTTATGCTGACCGGTACAGATGAACACGGCCAAAAAATTGAGGAATATGCAAAGGCTGCCGGTGTTACACCAAAAGAATATGTAGACAAGGTATCTGGAGAAATCCGTGGAATATGCGACCTCCTTGGCACAAGCTATGACAAATTTATCAGAACAACAGATTCATATCACGAAAAGGTAGTACAAAAGATATTTAAAAAGCTCTATGATCAAGGCGATATATACAAAGGAACATACGAGGGTATGTATTGCACACCTTGTGAGTCTTTTTGGACCGAAAGCCAACTTGTAGACGGAAAATGTCCCGACTGCGGCAGAGAAGTTAAGCCTGCAAAGGAAGAAGCGTATTTCCTCAGACTGTCGAAATATCAAAAACAGCTGGAAGAATTCATTGAAAGCAACGAGTCCTTTATTTATCCCGAGCAGAGAAAAAAGGAAATGCTCAACAACTTCATCAAGCCCGGACTTCAAGACCTGTGCGTGAGCCGTACCTCTTTCAAATGGGGCATACCTGTTGATTTTGATCCCGACCATGTAATCTATGTATGGATAGACGCACTGTCAAACTATATCACAGCCCTCGGCTATGACCCTGACGGTTCTTCTGAGCAATACAAAAAATATTGGCCGGCAGATGTACACATTATCGGCAAGGATATCGTCCGTTTTCACACTATCTATTGGCCTATTATGCTTATGGCTCTGGGAGAGCCGCTGCCTAAGCAGGTATTCGGTCACCCGTGGCTGCTGTTTGGCGAGGACAAAATGAGCAAGAGCCGTGGTAATGTTATCTATGCAGACGACCTTGTTGAGCTCTTAGGCGTAGATGCAGTGAGATACTATCTCCTGTCAGAAATGCCGTACACCTCTGACGGTTCTATCACATACGAAACTATCATCGAGAGATACAACAGCGACCTTGCAAACACCTTTGGCAATCTTGTAAACCGTACCATCGCAATGCAGAACAAATATTTCGGCGGTATCATACAAGAACCTATCGACAAAGAGGCAGTGGACAACGAGCTTGCCGCTTTTGCAAAGGATACCGTAGCCAAAGTTGAAAAATGCTTTGAAACCTACAGAGTGGCAGACGCAATCGAGGCTGTACTCAATTTGGCAAAGCGTTCCAACAAATATATAGACGAAACAACACCTTGGGCTTTGGCTAAGGATGAAAGCAAAAAAGCAAGACTCGGCACTGTACTGTACAACCTCTTGGAGTCAATCAGATACATTGCTGTACTTCTCTCTCCGTTTATGCCCGAAACCGCTCAAAAGATTTTTGAACAGATGAATTGTGACACCACAGACTACGACTCGTTAGAACCCTTTGGCGCTACAAAGGCGGGTACACAGGTAGGCGAGGCAAAAGCGCTGTTCGCAAGAATTGATGCGGAAAAGATGCTGGCTGAGATAGCAGAAAAGCAGCAGGCTGCCGCAGAAAAAGAAAAGAAAAACAACGAACACGTTAAGGAAATCGAAGGTTTGGCACAAATTACAATCGACGATTTTGCAAAGGTTGAGCTCAGAGTAGCCAACATAACCGCCTGCGAGCCTATCAAGCGTGCAAAAAAGCTGCTTAAGCTCACTGTAAATGACGGCACAGACACCCCGAGACAGATAGTATCAGGCATCGCTCCGTGGTACAAACCGGAGGATTTGGTC
Source organism: uncultured Oscillospiraceae bacterium (assembly GCA_900548085.1). Taxonomy (GTDB): domain Bacteria; phylum Bacillota; class Clostridia; order Oscillospirales; family Acutalibacteraceae; genus Eubacterium_R. The sequence goes on from URJF01000035.1 coordinate 7,208, forward strand.
GGCAAAAATGTTATCATAGTCGCAAATCTCAAACCAGCTAAGCTATGCGGTGAAATGAGTAACGGAATGCTCCTGGCAGGCGATGTCAGCAATGATGATGTAAAGGTCGTATTCGTAGATATGCCGGCAGGTACAAAAATAAGATAAAACAAAAAACTAAAAGACGCCTAAGAAACAGATTTCGCAGGGCGTCTTTGTTTTGGAGATACTATATGTACAACAATATATTCGACACACACAGTCATTATGACGACGACAAATTCGACAACGACAGAGCATCACTGCTTAAATCGCTGCCCGAAAAAGGAGTAATCAACGCAGTATCCTGCGGATGTGACATAAAGTCATCTGAGTTCAACCGTTTGTTAGCCGAAAAATTTGACTATCTTTATTTTGCCGCCGGCTTTCATCCGGAAAATCTGGGTGGAGCAGAAATAACTGACCTGAACAAAATAAAAGAGCTTGCCGCACACAAAAAGTGCGTGGCTATCGGCGAAATCGGTCTGGACTACTACTGGATGGACTCAACTAAAGAAAAACAAAAACTCTTTTTTGAAAAGCAAATTGAGCTGGCGTCTGAACTCGGTATGCCTATAATCGTTCATGACAGAGACGCTCACGGCGACACGCTGGATATACTGAAAAATACAAAACCAAAGGGTGTTGTACACTGCTTTTCCGGCTCAAAAGAAATGGCCAGAGAAGTAATAAAAATCGGTATGTATATCGGACTGAACGGTGTGGCAACCTTCAAAAACGCACGCAAAAGTCTGGAGGTTGTAAAGGAAATACCTATCGAGAAACTTGTGCTGGAAACAGACTGTCCCTACCTTGCGCCGGAGCCGCACAGAGGCGAGCGCAACGACTCCTCATATATCCCCTATATTGCAGAGCGTATAGGCAACGTGCTGAATATGGAGCCGCAGCAGCTTTTGAATATCACGGCAGAAAATGCAAAAAAGCTGTATAATCTATAACAAATATGTGTTTTGGGAGCACCGTCGGTAGGCGGCGCTCTCTTTATTACAATATTGTAATGGAATAGGATAATAAGTTATGATATTATAATCATATATAACAGAAAATGAGGCAACGAGGATGAACATATTTCTCTTAGAAGATGACGAGGCAATCGGAATCGGACTGGTATATTCGCTCCAAAATGAAGGCTATACTGTCACCCATGCAAAAACTGTAAAAGAAGCAACAAAAATAATAGCAGAAAAGACCTTTTCTCTGTACCTATTAGACTTGACACTGCCAGACGGCAGCGGATATGATGTGTGCAAACAAATCAAAGAAATGGGCGACCTGCCTGTAATATTTCTGACAGCATATGATGATGAGGTCAATGTGGTAATGGGATTTGACCTGGGTGCAGACGATTATATCTCAAAGCCGTTTCGCCTAAAAGAGCTGACAGCGAGGATAAAAAGCGTGCTCCGAAGATACAACAAGGAAACCGCAGACGGAATAATAAAAATAAAAGATATAACCATAAACACAACCTCCGCAAAGGTATCAAAAGCAGGAGAGGAAATAATCCTAACAGCTATGGAATACCGCCTGCTGCTGATATTGCTAAACAACAGAGGCAGAATTTTGTCACGAACTCAACTGCTTGAAAATATTTGGGACATAGACGGTGACTTTGTTGAGGACAACACACTGACAGTATATATCAAACGGCTTAGGGACAAAATCGAAGATGAACCTAACAAGCCGGAAATCATAAAAACCGTCAGAGGATTGGGGTATGTTATAGAATGAACAGTAAGGAAGTAAAAATAATAACTGCGGCAGGTATTCTGTCAACCGTGATATGCACAGCGATTTGCACAAAATTAAACATTGTCTGCGGAATAATATGCGGCATACTTGGTATAGGTCTGACCGTTTTGTTCACTGTATATACTGCGAAAAGATACAAAAAGCTATGGCAACTGAACAATTATCTTTCGGCAGTTTGTGCCGGAAACTATGACCTATCTATCGGAGACAACACAGAGGGCGAACTATCCATACTCAAGAACAATCTCTACAAGGTAATAGTTTTGCTAAACAGTCAAAACGATGAACTGAAAAAAGAAAAAACATTTCTCTCCGACTCAATGGCAGACATATCCCATCAGCTAAAAACCCCGCTGACATCAATGATGGTTATGTCCGATTTACTTCTTGATGAAACTGACGAAAATAAGCGTAAAGAATTTTTATCTATTATCACGACTCAACTTGATAAAACAAAATGGCTCATAACAAATCTTTTGAAAATTTCCAAGCTCGATGCAGGCACAACTCAATTTAAGAAGGAAGATGTTTCAATAACCGATGTGATCACTCAAAGCCTAAAGCCTTTCAGCGTTACTCTCGATATCAAACAAATTAAGGTTATAAATACAGTCGAAAATTTCATATTTAAAGGCGACAGTAATTGGACATGCGAGGCAGTTGAAAATATTATTAAAAACTGCATTGAACATACGGACGGCGGCGGCACGCTTACTTTTTATACTCAAATGACAAATATATATAACTCACTTTTTATTGTCGATAACGGCTGCGGCATTACAAAGGAAGATTTGCCACATATTTTTGAACGCTTTTATCACGGCGAAAATTCTTCAAGCGAAAGCGTGGGTATAGGTCTTGCACTTGCTAAAACAGTGCTTGAAAAGGAAAAAGGCGACATTATCGTTTCGTCAAAAACAGGCAAGGGCAGTAAGTTTGAAGTGCGATTTTATAAGGCAATAATTTAACCGCCAAAAGTTTTAAATTACAAAATCGTAATATTTGAGTCACCTGATTGTAAGTTTGCTTTGTTAAAATGGCATTAGTATAGGACGACTGTACCCATTTTTATCAAAGGAGAGTAATTATGAGCATAATAAAAAGATTAGCATTACGCCATTTAAGGCAAAATAAAAGCAGGTCGATTCTGACCGTTTTAGGTATAACTATATCCGTTGTTATGCTTACTGTTATTTTTACCTTCGCAACATCTTTTGCGTATTACTATGGTGAAAAGGCTGTTTATTCAAACGGTGATTATCACTTCTATGTAAAAACAAGTCATAATGACGCTAAAAAATATTTGGAAAGTGACCCTGCAATAAAAAGCGTAGGATACGAAAAGGAACTGAGCGTTGAAGAACTAAGCTATAAGGTCTATTCAAACAAGGCCGATTATTTGCGTGTCGGTACTGTTTATAAGGGTGATGAGCAGTATATTCGTGATATTGTCACTTGCAAATATGACGGTACAATTCCCAAAAATGAAAATGAAATAATGGTGGAGCAGTCACTTATTGAAAATAATAATCTTAATTTAAAAATAGGCGACGAAATAAAAGTTGCCATAGGCAGCAGGCTTAATGGCGACTATATGATAATTCCGATAAAAGGAAATTATCAGTTCGGCGAACGGTTTGAAAAGAAAAAGGACGAAAAGCTCAAAATAGTCGGTATTCTTCATAATAATGAACCGACTATGAGCGTTTCGATCATTCGTGGCATGAGTGATTTGAACTCAAACAATCTTGTTGCTTATGCTAAACTCAAGCATATAACTCCGTTTTCGGTTAATAAAATCAACAGTATTTTTAGCAAATTAGGCTTTACCAAAAATAAAAAGACTTTTAATACCTACATAAATACGCAATACCTTGATTCAAAACTTGCGTTTACGATAGATAAGTACAATAGGCCGCAGGCTTTAAAGATTGCCGCAATTTGCATAGTAGTTTTTGCTGTGATTTTTGTCTCGTCATTTGCAATGATTTATAATTCTTTTGAAATGTCTGTAGGCGAACAGATAAGATATCTCGGCATGCTTTCGTCTGTCGGTGCTACAAAAAAGCAAAAGAAAAAAACACTCTATTTTGAAGGCGCTGTACTCGGAGCTTTTGCAACATTTTTAGGTATTGTGCTGGGTTTGACTGTGACCTTTGTTTCTCAAAATGCAATCAACAGCCAAATTAAGACGCTTGTGCCAAATTACAGCAATATTATAAAATATGAAACCCATATATCTTGGTGGGTTCTTTGTGTGATAGTTGTTTTGGCGGCGCTTACCGTTTTTCTTTCAATAGTTTCGCCTATTCAAAAAGCGTCGAAAATCACTGCTGTCGAAGCAATAAGAAACAACGATGAAATTAAAATTAAAGGTAAAATCCGTACACCTTTTTTAATTAAAAAGCTATTTGGAATTGAGGGCGATATCGCTTTCAAAAATATAAGAAGGAACCGTAAAAAATCAAATACTATTATAGCTTGCATTTGTGTTTCGGTTGTGTTGTTTTTAAGCTGTAACTATTTTTGCGATACATTTAAAAAAGCGTCGAATTTAGACTATGAATTGCCTTATCAGCTCACATATCAATACAGCTCGCCAAACAAAGACGATATTGAAAAAGCAAAGAAATATTTGAGGTCCAACAAAAAAGTGAAACGATTTTATTCAATTTGGCAAAATTGGTATTCGATTACAAGGGGCGAAATAAATCCATACGACAACTCTCGTGAGTTCGATTTATCATTCCAAAATGAAAAAGTTTTTGTTGATAAATATAAATTTATTGCAAAACAGGATATAACATATACCGTTGTTTTGCTTGATGATGGGGATTTTAATGCCATTTGTAAGAAAAACGGTATTGATTATAAAAAATATTATTCACCAGATAAGGACGGCTCAATTAAGGCTCTTATAACAAACGGTATTAACCGTAGCAGTGAACCGATTTTTAATAAAAATATTCTCGGCGAAAGTATCGGCGTATATGGATATGACGAAGAAAAAACCGAAAGAGAAAATAAGCTGGACGAATACGGAGATAAGATTTCCTTTTACAATATGGATGACCGTTCACCTTTATATAAATTCTGTGATTTTGTAAAATATGATAAGGATAATCCTATTTGTAATTTGAGCTCTGAAGGTGTTTTAATTTATGCACTTAAGAGCGTAGATGATAAGTTATACGCTGCTGACAGCGATTTTTATTTTTGTTACGGAATAGAAACTGACGATCCGTATGAACTTGAAGACAAGCTTAATGATTACTTAGCGGAAAATGATGCCAACGGCAGTGTGTACAATGATTATTACTGGACAATGAAGTCGAAAACCACATTGTCGGCTGTACAATTTCTGTCGTACGCTTTTGTTTTACTTATTACATTGATAACCGTATTTAATATAATCAACACAATGACTGCACAGATAGCTAATAGGAAAAATGAACTTGCTATGCTTAAAAGCGTAGGTATGACGCCTAAAGGATTTAAAAAGACTATACTGCTTGAAAGTGCATTTTACGGCTTGTTCGGTTTGCTTTTGGGCGTCCCTTTAAGCCTTATTGTAAACAGAATTGTCGGTTATATCGTTTCAAAGGATAATCCGATACCGTTTGAGGTTAATATACCTATATATGTTATTGCCTGCATTTCAATCTTCCTTGTTATCGGCTTGACTAT
>URJF01000036.1 GCA_900548085.1 uncultured Oscillospiraceae bacterium
ATGCTCGGTGCGGCATATTTAGCATCGCTCATATAAGACGGAAATAAATTTTAAGGACGCAGGAGTTTCTTGTGTCCTTAGTTTTTTTTTAATAAAGCAAAAAAGAACTCCCAATGATTTGGGAGTTCTGTATTCAATAAATAAGTTATTTCTAAGTCATTTATTCCTATTATTTACTTGTACATCGGACTAAACCTCACAAATTATTTTGTTTAATCAGCCCATCGGATTATACCTCGTTTCATAAAATCTGCGAAATATTATATAATTAGTACATTGGAGTACCCTCTCATATCTAAATACTTTTACATTTTATAGAGATATAGCTCTATTTGCTTGCAGGTAACAAATTATATACATTACTATTAAATTTTCTACACCTGTAAGTATTCATCCAAATCCTGCAAATAACACATTTTCTTAATAAAGATATGACCCGTAAGAAATTCCGTTTTTCTTCTGTCGATCAAAAGCACCGTTATATCATCTGGATACTTCACAGGTGGCTGCGTTCTCTGGAATTGTGTCCATCGGTCCAGCCTCCTTTATAATTCTAAACTTTGGTGGAGCTTTCTTTAACTCTCTCTTAAGTTCATCTATATAATAGCATTTAATTTGTTATTTGTCAATAGTTTTTTTGCACATTTTATATTATTTTTGTTCGTTCTGCTATAGTGAGTTTTTCTATTGACTAATATATTTTAAAATTATATAATATAGAAAATGATGAAAGGTGCTAAACGCTATGGATAACGAAGAACTTTATGAGCCCGACATTATTTCTGTTACCGACGAAGACGGAAAAGAAATTTTGTTTGAATTGCTCGAAAGATACGAAACAGAAGATAATACATATGTAGCCATAACTGAATACAGAGATGACGAAACCGAAATTGTTGAAGCCGATTTTGAGGTAATTATTCTCAAAGTTGTTGAGGACAAAAACGGCGATGAGTATCTCGAAGAAATTCAGGATGATAACGAATACGAACAAGTTTCGGATATTCTTATGGCTAAAGTAGAACAAAAATATGATGTAGAATATTTTGAACCCGAACAGTAAATTATAATAGTATATTACGGTCTGTGCATCTCGACAACCAAAGGCTTTAATAACCCGAACAATCTATAAAATAGGGATTCAGACTCCGAATATGGGTATGCAGACCTCCCTGCTATTGCAGGAAGTTGGGAGCACAAAGTATTAGGGATGAAGCCCACCTGCCTTTAACAGCAGGTTATCTTCAGTCTTTGGCGGATGTGCGGATTTTATCAGAGAACAGCTTTGCTGTTCTCTTTTTTCTTTTTCAAAACAAAATCCTCTGTCGCAGGAAACAGAGGATTCGTACCAAAAAGCATAGCTTTTTGATGTATTATGAAAACACGGGTTAGGGATGAGTTGGAAATTTAGGTAAGTTGCCCTCCCCCATGATTTCAACAAATATACAAATGCAGTATAATAGTGAATTATTATTCTTGTTATAATATTTGAAAGTAATCATTTAGAATATGTTGCAATAATTCACTTGGATACGAGCATATTATACATAATACTTTTTAATATGTCAATAGTTGTCACATATCTTTTTGATAATTAGCAATTATTATTGAATAAATAAAATAAAATATAATTATATATTAGATAAATATTTTTCCAAAATTAACGCTATGAGCATCCATAAAGCTTATAGCTTTTTTCATTCACATTAGTACTATTATCATCTGTTGTAATCATTACTAATATTTTTATTATATAATTATGAATATTTTAATATTTTTATAAAATATTTTTGGAAAATCCTGTTTCAAGTGACTATATGTTATATAGATTGCAAAACAATGTTTGCTATCTTAATTAAAGAAAGGAGAATAAAAATGAAATTTAATTACATTTTTATTAAAATATAAAACTTTCTAGGACTGTACCCATCATTTTGTACATCAATAGCAACAAATATTATCATAGCTATATATTCAGCGATATGATAATACCAAAAGTCTCGGCCTATTACGGTCGAGACTTTTGGTTAGTCGTCATATTTTATTTTTTTAACTTTAAACACTGCCCTCAAAATTGGTGCTAAAATTTTCGGGCTTTTGATAAGTACAACTTTCATAAGACAATCACCCCTGTTACCTTTTACAACACAGAATGCCTAATATGATTACTGTGATTGCTAACACACGGGTAATCCAAACTGTCGGCAAGCAACACGCCAGAACACAGCCTGTGCCAAAGGCAATCCAAAGATAATCCCGCCTGCACATTTTTTTCATAATAAACACCACCTATGTTGTATTTATCACATACTATGAAAAAAATGCTCAGTCGTTACTCTCAACTAAAAGTAAAGTACCTTTGCGCAGCGAAACAGTGCACAAATCACTAGATACGAAATTACTTTGTGCAAATTGATCCCCTACTCCGATATCGAGCGCATCTTTGTTGAAAAATCCCGCTGTATAATAGGCGCCGCTGATTCGTACGCCATAGCAATTTTCCAAATAAGCAAAAAGAGAAAAACTGTCATATTCTTTCTTAAAAGAGCGTTCTTCGCAGATAAGCGAAAGTCGGTTCTTTTTGTTTATAATCCTGCAAAAAACATTGTTCTTTTTGCAATAATCAAGGCATAACACATTAGAGTAAGTATGGTCAAATCTATCGCCGATAGCACAATATATATCTAAATTTTTGCAGCCTCTTTTTATTGCCTCTCTTACGCAATAAAAAGTATCGGTATAATCCTTTTCTGCCGGCAACTTTATAATTTCACATATGTTTTCGTTCGGACACTCGGAGGAATCAAAATCGCCTATGATTAAATCGGGCGTGATGCCGATTTTAAGTAATTTTTTATATCCCGAATCAGCAGCTATGATAAATTTATTTTTATCGATTTTGGCTTTGAGGAACTCGTAGTCATCGTCAGGAGCTCCGGAAACCAAAATACAATCTTTTATTTCTTTTCCCATTCTTTAATATCTTTAACCTCGTTGTACATTGTAACATAGCTTTCATGACGGGAAAAACTTATTTTGCCGTCATTTACAGCTTGAACAACTGCACATCCTTTGTCGCAGGTATGACTGCAATTTGTGTAGAATTTGCAATTATTCAAATACGGAAGAAATTCACGAAAACAATAGGGCAAATCTTCCTTGCTGATTTTTTCATATCTCTCTATTTCGAGTGAAGAAAAACCCGGAGTGTCAGCGACATAGCCGCCATCTGTTTTGAATAATTCGCAGTGCCTCGTTGTATGTTTGCCCCTGCCTAATTTTTTGCTTGTTTCCCCTGTCTTAAGATTGAGAGATGGAAATATATTATTCAGCAATGTCGACTTACCAACGCCTGTATTGCCGGTAAAAGCACAAATTTTCCCTGCAATTTTTGACTTAACTTCGTCTGCACCTGTGCCCATTGTATTATCAACAATGATAACATCAAATCCTGCGGAGCGATAAATATCAGCATACTCATTACATTCGTCCGACAAATCTGCCTTTGTAATAACTATAACAGGCTCAATATTCTTATGCTCAGCAACAGCAATCAAACGGTCTGTGACCGTAGTATTAAATTTTGGATCAAGCACCGACGACACAATAAAAAGCAAGTCGATATTAGAAAGAGGCGGGCGAAAAAGGATATTCTTACGCTCAAAAATCTTATCGATAGTATTCTCGGCATTATCATTTATTGATATAGACACATTGTCGCCAACTGTAGGTGTGAGACCGAGTTTTCTGAAATTTCCACGAGCTTTGCACTCATAAATGCCGTCATCGGCGTCAACATAATAGAAGCCGCCGATGCCTTTAATAATTTTTCCGTTTTTAGTCAATTGAAATACCTTTGTTACTGATTGTTTTTCTTTGTTGCATCAGTAGTATCGTTCCTTTCGTCTAATGAAAAGCCGCTGAAATCGATAGTAAAGTTTTGGTTATTTTTACCATTTGTAGTCTTAGTTTCTGTAGCGCCTGTCTTGATGAGAGATACTTGTATGGACTGAACTACATTATCTTTTCCGCTAACCTTCATAGAAAGAGTTTTTCCGTTAAGAGTAACTGTTTGGTTGAGATAGGTAGAACCGTCAACACTGACATTGATAGTGTCTGAGCCATAGTTACCGTCCTTATCAATAACTCTCGGGAGCTGAATTGATACGCTTGTCTTCAGCATCTTTTCTGTAGTAGTTGTAGTCATTCCGGAACTTATAACAACTTTGATAGAATCAGTTTCTTTTGCAGTTGCGCCTGCAGCAGGAGATTGAGATATAACGATTCCCTTAGCAATAGGACTATCCTGTGTTACAAACGAAATGTTCTTGAATCCTGTTTTTTTCAGGAAATTTTCTGCTGTACTTTGAGTTAATCCGTCTACATCGGGTACTTTATATGTCTTTATTACAGTAGTAGATGGACCACTGGAAATATAAATAGTAATCTCCTGGTCCGCCGAAACGACTGTATTAGCCTTAGGCTCAGTATAAACGACTTTGCCGTCGTCGACATTTTCACTGGATACTGAAACTGTCTTGGTATGTTTCAACCCTGACATCTCAAGGGCTTGCTTAGCTCTGTCCTCATCATAACTGTATACATTTGGGACGGTAATATCTTGCTCTGATGCAGCGACAGTTAGCTTTACTTTTGTGCCTTGCAAAACTTTAGAGCCGGCAACAGGGTCTTGACTTATAACGGTGCCCGGAGTATATTCCGAAGTTTTTTCGTATTCAGCAACGATTTCATATGTGCTGCTGTAGGCATCATATGTTTCGTCATATGATGTGCCCACAAAATTTTCGAGCTTAGTGGTTGACTTACTAAAACCATTCGTAAATCCCATAACCAAAAGGACAATAGCAGCAACAAGAACAATAATACCTATTGTAACAGCGGTAATAACCTTTTTCTTATGCTCCTTAGCCTCGGTAGCATCAACATGCTCCCGGATTTCATCATTATGTTGTTCTTCTCTGCTGAGAACCTCATTTTTGTTTACAATGATTGTAGGGTTAGTATCAACCTTTGATACATAATTAAATGTAGCATTAGGGTCCTTTATGATTTCTTCTATATCGAGCAGCATTTCCGTAGCAGTTTGATACCTGTCCATAGGGTCCTTTTGCATAGCATGGATACAAATTTGCTCCAAACCAAGAGGGATGTCCGGGTTAATATCAGTGAGCTTTTTTGCATCTGCTTGCAACTGCATAAGTGCTACGGACACCGCACTGTCTGCTTCAAACGGAACAGAGCCTGCAAGCATCTCATAAAGAACCACGCCCAGTGAATAAATATCTGCCTTTTCGTCAGTATATTCTCCCTTGGCTTGTTCGGGTGCAATATAGTGCACAGACCCGATTGCCTGTTCTGTCAATGTCCTCGTTTCACTCCTCGAAAAGCGAGCAATACCAAAATCTGTTACTTTAATATTACCGTTTTTAAGGAGAATTATATTCTGCGGTTTTATATCTCGATGCACAATACCTTTGTCATGAGCGTGCTGAACCGCACGCAAAATCTGTGTCATAAAGAACAATGCATCGTTCCAAGTAATTGCACCTTGTTTGTTAATATATTCTTTGAGAGTAATACCATCGATGTATTCCATTACAATATACTGAAGTTTTTCGCCGAAATTAACATCGTACACTTTAACAATATTAGGGTGTGACAAAAGTGCAATGGCCTTGCTCTCATTTTTAAATCTTCTCTTGAACTCCTCATTGTTCAAAAATTCTTCTTTAAGAATTTTTATTGCGACAATACGATCATCTACATTATCATAAGCCTTATAAACAACAGACATTCCGCCAACGCCGATTATCTCCTGAACCTCGTATCTGCCGTCAAGTCTCTTTCCTACATAATTGTCCATAATTCAACTCCGAAAATCAGTTAGCCATAGCGACAACAGTAATATTGTCGCCGCCTCCGTTATTATTAGCACGTTTTACAAGTCTGTCCGCAAAAGCGTAATACTGACCGTCACTTATATCTTTAAACAATTCGTCTGTAGTAACATAATTAGACAAGCCGTCCGTGCATAAAATCAAAGTGCTGTCATCATTTAAATCAACTTCTGAAAAGTCAATTTGTATTTGCTTGTCTACGCCTACAGCTCTGGTAATTACATTCTTATTTGGGTGATGCTCTGCCTCGGAAGCAGTAATCTTACCTTGATTAACAAGATCCTGCACCAAACTGTGATCGGTAGTAATTTGTTCAATACTCTCTTTAGTGGCAAGATATGCTCTGCTGTCGCCAACATGAGCAATATAAGCAATATTGTTGCGAACAATAACGCAAACAACAGTCGTACCCATTCCCTTTAATTCCGAATGAGCATACGACATATCAAACACTTCTAAATTGGCGGCAGTTATAGCCGAATCAAGAAGATTTTTTATGGAGGCATCTCGCATTTTAACATTATAAGATGCAGTGATTTTATCACTGATTACTTTTACTGCCAAAGCCGATGCAATATTTCCGCCGGAAGCTCCGCCCATACCGTCACATACGACAGCCCACGCTACCTCTCCCGGAAGCTCTCCGACTGCATATGCGTCTTGGTTAGAGTCTCTGACCATTCCCTTGTCTGTTTTAGCAACAATCTTCATTACTGCCACCTTCGTTCTTTCTTCGTCTAAGCTGACCGCAAGATGCATTTATATCCTGCCCGAGCGTTCTTCTTATTGTAGCATTTATTCCAAACGATTTCAAGATTTCCTGAAATTTTCTGATTGCAATATCGTCAGATTTAGAATTATCTCGTTCTTCTACATCGTTGAGCGGTATCAAATTTACATGACACAAAAATCCACCCAATTTATCGACAAGCTCCCTTGCACAAGCAGGAGAGTCATTGACACCCTTTATCAATGTGTATTCAAAACTAACTCTGCGTGATGTTTTGACGGCATAATCCTTACACGCTTTTATAGCTTCGTCTACTCCCCAACGCTTGTTAACCGGCATCATTGACGACCTGAGATGGTCATTCGGGGCGTGTAGAGACAATGTTAATGTTATAGGCATACCCTCGTTCATCAAGTCATATATTCGTGGTACAACTCCACAGGTAGATACTGTTATGTCTCTCATTGAAATACAAAGTCCATCGGGATTATTGACAGTTTTGATAAACTTAATAACATTATCATAGTTATCAAGCGGCTCGCCTATACCCATCATAACAATATGCGAAATTCTGACGCCTAAGTCATTTTGAGCACAATGTATCTGCGACTCAATCTCTGAAGATGCAAGGTTACGCTTAAATCCGGCAATAGTAGAGGCACAAAATGTACATCCCATTTTGCAGCCAACCTGAGAAGAAACACAAATTGTATGACCGTACTTGTATTTCATTACAACTGTTTCTACATATTCTCCGTCAAATAGACGAAACAAATATTTTACTGTCCCATCTATTTTGGAAACATACTTATCCTCAACAGCACACATTCCAATATAATAGTGCTCAGCTAATTCTTTTCTTAAAGACAAAGAAATATTTGTCATTTCGTCAAATGAGGAAACGCCTTCTTTGTGCAGCCAGGAATATATCTGCTTACCTTTGAATTTTGGCAAACCCAATGCAGTAATTTCGTTATTCAATTCATCCTGAGTAAGTGCTTTAATATCAATCATTTTTCTTTAGCTTTGCCCAATAAAAACCATCTCCGCCTTGAATGTCAGGAAAGGTAGTTTTTTCTTCAATCAATTCAAAATTTTTATTTTTTTCTAAAAAAGTATTAACAACTTTTTCATTTTCTTTCTTATTAAGTGTACAAGTAGAATATACCATCACACCGCCGACTTTAATGTATAGTGAAGATGTTTGCAATATTTTCAACTGTACAGATGGTAAATCCTTAATGGAATCAAGATTTTTATATCTGATTTCAGGCTTACGGCGAATTATTCCAAATCCACTGCAAGGCACATCACAAAGCACCTTGTCAGCTAAGTCAAAGTTAGGATTATAAACAGTAGCATCATTAGTTTCTGCAATAATGTTATTCAGTTCAAGTCTTTTTGCACTTTTCGCTATAAGGTCAACTCTGTGACGGTGTAAATCGAAAGCATATACTTTGCCGTTTTCACCGACACAGTTGGATATAGAAAATGCCTTACCGCCGGGAGCTGAACATACATCGTAGACTGTATCGCCCACCTGAGCCTGCAGAGCTTTTGTACAGCAGTAGCTGCTATAATCTTCAATATAAAACAATCCGTTATCAAAAGGCTTAGAGTTATGTAAATCAAATGTGGAATTTATTTTTACCACATCATTAAATACTTCACATTCAACACCGGACTCAATCAATTCATAACACAGCTCATCAGCTGATACAAATTTAGTATTCGGGACAGCAAAAACAGGAGGCTTACAGTTGATATTTTCAAGAATTCGGATGGTATTCTTTTCGCCATACATTTTCTTCCACATATTTATCAGATTCTGCGGACAAGAATATTTTACAGATAAATCATCAATTTTGTTTACTTCAATAGAGTCTTGGCTTATTTTGTGCAAAACAGCATTTATTAGACCGGAATAGTAACCAACTCCAACTTCTTTAGAAAGCTTAACACTTTCGTTAATTGCAGCAGAAATAGGCACCTTGTCCATAAAACAGAGTTGATATACACCCATATAGAGAATAATTTTAACCTTTGGTTTCGTTCTTCCGTTCAAATACATATTCAGCAAATAATCTAATGTGACTTTTCTCTCTATCACGCCATAAACCAAAGAACCACAAAAAGCACGGTTATCTGGTCTAACCGTGCTCAACGCTTTGTCTAAAGCTAAGTTTGAATATGCTTCGTTTTGAAACACAGAATAAAGAGTTTCAAAAGCAACAAGTCGAGCGTCTTTCATCAATCTCTCCTACCGCCGGCAACCACAAGTAATAATCTCAAAATTGTGGCAAGTGCAGATGCGAGAGCAGCAACATAAGTTAGAGCAGCCGCAGTAAGCACCTTTTTAGCGCCGACATATTCAGTTTCATTAAGAAAACCGTTTGTTTCAATAGTTCTCAATGCACGCTTGCTTGCATCAAACTCAACAGGCAATGTAATAAGCTGAAAGAGCGCAACAAAAGCATAAAGAACAATTCCTACATATGCTAATATTTGCGAATTTATACAAAGTCCTACTATGCAAAGAGGAACACCAATCCAAGAGCCTATTCTTGTGGCCGGAATTACCGCATTTCGAAGTTTGAGCGGAGAATATCCCTCGGCATGTTGACAAGCATGTCCTGCTTCGTGACAAGCAACACCGATAGCAGCAACACTACGGGAATCAAATACATCCTGTGAAAGACATATTTCCTTGTTTTTAGGATCATAATAATCCGTCAATGTTCCGCTTATGCGTTTTATCTTGACATCGGTAACACCATTGAGCTGCAACAATCTCCATGCAGCATCTGCACCGGTCATGCCTGATCTGCTGACTATAGATGAATATCTGTTAAATGCGGATTTCACTTTAATTTGGCAGATAAGTGCAAAGATGAAAACCGGCAGCATAATTATACCTGACAAATAGTACATCATATGGTAACCCATAACATCAATCCCCTATCTTAGTATTTATTTCTATCTTGTTACCTGCAAGAAAAGATTTTGCATCCATTTTCTTCTTGCCCTCAGGCTGTAACGAAAGTATTCTTAAACATTTTCCGTCACCACAACCTATAAGTAATTCTTTTTTATTGTCAACAACCTGTGCCGGAAAATCGCAGGTTATTTCTGTTAATTCTGTTTTATGAATTTTTACATTTTTTTCGTTAATTTTTGTAATAGCGACCGGCCATGTCTGTAATCCTCTAACAAGATTATGAATTTTAATTGATGAATCTGTCCAGCAAATCGGGCACAAATCTTTTGTTATCATTTGCGCATATTGACAGCCGGTATCATCACCTTGCTTTACTGCCACGGCTGTGCCGTCTTCGATACTGTCCAGCGCCTCTATTAAAGCGTCAGCACCGATTGCAGAGAGTCTGTCAAACAATTCGGCAGAGGTTTCATCACAGTCAATATCTGTCTTTTTGACAAGAATAACATCTCCGGTATCCAATCCCTCATCCATTTGCATAATGGAAACTCCGGTTTCTTTGTCACCGTTTATTACTGCCCACTGAATAGGCGCCGCACCTCTGTATTGCGGTAAAAGCGATGCATGCACATTGATACAACCGTACTTTGCGGCAGTTAGAATTTCTTTTGGCAATATTTTACCATAAGCAACAACTACAATAACATCCGGTGTCAAAGACTTAATGATATCAACAGCGTTGGAACCCTTCAGTTTTTTAGGCTGAAAAACTGGTATATCGTATTTTTGAGCACAAACCTTAACCTCGGGAGGCGTAAGAATCTGTTTTCTGCCTACCGGCTTGTCCGGCTGTGAAAAAACGCCGACTACCCTGTGACCGCACTGTATTAACTTTTCCAGACACGGCACAGCAAAATCAGGAGTGCCCATAAATACTATTCTCATTATCCCTCTAAAGCTCCTATTACTTTTGATGTGAATAAAATACCGTCCAAATGGTCAATTTCGTGGCAGAAGCAACGAGCCTTCAGCTCCTCACCTGTAAAAACCTGCCATTTTCCAGTTCTGTTCTGTGCTTTTACTTGTACCTTTGCAGGTCTCTTGCACAGTCCGTACTTGCCCGGCAAAGAGAGACAACCCTCTTTTTCCATCTGCTCTCCCTCTGTCATAGTTATTTCCGGATTAACAAGTTCAATGGGACCGTCGCCTACATCAATTACGACTACTCTCTTGAGCAATCCAACTTGAGGAGCGGCAAGTCCAACACCGTCTGCATTGTACATAGTCTCAAACATATCATCAATCAAATCAGACAGCTTTTCATCAAATTTTTCGACAGTTCTGCATTTTTTATTAAGAATAGGATCTCCTACCTTAACTATGTTTCTGAGTGCCATTTTTATCTCTCTTTCATCATTAAGAAATATCATTTGGGTTCAATTCAACCGCAATAGTTATTTCCTTATTGTCTTTTATTTTAGCATTAGTTTTTAAAATTTTTGTTATCATTGTGCGAATTCTTGCTGAATTTTTACACTTAAGTGCAAGCCTATATCTATAATTATTGTTAATCTTGGATATTTTTGCCGGCGTAGGTCCCAGTACAACAAATTTTAAATCAGAAAATTTGTTTTTGTTGGCATCAACTATGTCATCAAAGAATTTTTTTGCACAAAGTGCAACTGAGTTTTCATTTTCTCCTGTAAATGTGACAGAATAAATGTCACAATACGGTGGGTATATCATAAGCTTTCTCATTGCAATTTCATTATTATAAAATCCCACATAATCCTGTTGAGAAGCAAACTCAAGTGTCTCATTAAATGGATTTATCGTTTGAATAACTGCAAGACCGCTTTCATCTCTGCGTCCGGCTCTGCCGATAACCTGGGTAATCAAGTCAAAACTCTTTTCACCGGCGGAGTAATTCTCGTCATACAGCGAGTTATCTGCATTAACTACACCGACAAGAGTAACATTATCAAAATCAAGACCCTTTGCAACCATTTGTGTTCCAATCAAAAAGTCATACTTACCGCTTGCAAAAGAATCAAAAAGCTTTTGGTGTGAAAATTTTGTGCCGGTCGTATCAGCATCCATTCGTAATATTCTAGCAGTCGGAAACAAAGAAGACAGCTCATCTTCAATTCGTTGAGTACCGTAGCCGCTGTATCTAACGGCATTGCTTCCACATATCGGACAAATATTATCGAGTCTTTTTGAATACCCGCAATAATGACAAACGAGCCTGTTGCTGTGACTGTGATATGTCAAAGAAATTGAACAATTCGGACAAGTGACTACATGACCACAGTCGTTGCAGGCAATAAAAGTATTGTATCCTCTGCGATTTATTAAAAGAATCGCTTGTTTTCCGTTATCAAGAACCTCTTGTAACGAGCAACGAAGCTGAGCAGAAATTGGCGTTTTGTTACCTAACTTCATTTCTTGCTTCATATCCACAGTTATTACTCTTGGTAATTTAGAATTACCGTATCGCTCGCTGAGTGTGCATAATTTATACTTTCCGTTTAGCGCATTAGAATATGTCTCAATAGACGGAGTGGCAGATGCAAGCAACAAAAGAGCATTATTGTATTTTGCCCTAAATCTTGCAACATCTTTAGCATCGTATCGAGGACTCCTCTCAGATTTGTAGGTATGCTCCTGTTCCTCGTCTACAATTATCAGGCCGAGATTATGCACCGGTGCAAAAACAGCAGAGCGTGTACCGACGGCAATTTTTGCTTCACCTCTGTCGAGCCTTTTATATTCATCATTACGTTCGCCTAACGAAAGTCCGCTGTGTATAACAGCAACAATAGAGCCATATCTCTTATGAAATATATTCAAAGCTTGGGGCGTTAATCCGATTTCGGGAACAAGTACAATTACATCCTTTCCGGCAGCAATAACATCATCAATCAACTTAAGGTA
>URJF01000037.1 GCA_900548085.1 uncultured Oscillospiraceae bacterium
GCGAGAGTGGCGGAATCGGCAGACGCGCACGTTTGAGGGGCGTGTGGGGCGACTCGTACGGGTTCAAGTCCCGTCTCTCGCACCAAAAATAACAGATACCATTTGGTATCTGTTATTTTTTTATGTGAAATATTTATATTCTATAATTCAGATGCAGATTGTTTTATTTTTTTAAATTCAGGGTCATCTTTAACATTTCCGAGAAAAACGGGTCTGCATTCAAGACGAGGATATTTTTCAATCAAATAATTATATAATTCCAAAGAAATTATGACCGTATATGAGCCTATTTCACCGTCAAGACAGTTTATATGCTCCATTTTGTTAAACGCTTCTTTAGAAATGTATACAGGACAGCCCAAACGGTTATATGTATCAAAATAGCTGTCATCAACTTCGAACTTTTTTGTTTTGCAATGCTCACAGTAAAATATTTGCTTTTCTGCATTATTTTCGGTTATTGAAGGCAACATATTTTTAGGTGTAACTTGGTATCCTAAAATTTCGCTATGATTTCTTGGATAAACAGGTCTGAAATTCTCTTCTGAAATTCCAAATTCAATCATATCATTTCTTAATTTTTCGGACACACCGCTGTCATAAGTATCTAAAAGATAATAATCTTTATTTTTCGGAAATGATGATTTCGGATATTCATAGTCTTTTTTCTGCTTGATTTCATTTTTACACTTAGAACACAGATATAAATAATCATCATAACAATCGGCGGAATATCTGTATACTAACTTAACAAAGTTGAATTGATATGCGACCGCTTTACTGCAATCGCCCCACTTCTTTTCAGCGTAAGTTTTCATAATGCACCTCAACCTTTCTTCCAATGCTTTTTCAACCATTTTAGGGCTTGCTTTTTAAGTTCTACGCATTATTTATTGCTTCTTTTCAAAGGAGCAGTCACCTGTTTTTGTGTCAACATTAAAGCTATAATCATTTACAATAACATCTGTACTACCGTTAAAAAAGTGCATTTGATTGTTTCGGTCCCAATAAACATTTGTGTTCATAAAATAAATATTCCCATTAGGAAGATAAGATATTCCTGAAACGCTACTGATATAAAGATCATCTTCGTTAATATCAGACACAATTCCGTTTTTATCTACATAACTTTTATTTGTGGAATTATTATTTTTGTCTATAAAACATTTGGTGTCTTTATCTATTGAATAACTAACTCCGTTTTTATCATAAAATATAATATCTATAGAATTTTTATAACTGTTTCCGACAGAATCATAATAGCTGACTTTATTACTACCTAAAAAAACGATTAAGACAATTATGACGAATATCATTAATTTAATGACGATATAATTTCTTTTATTTTTATAGAGATACAGTGAACATGAATAAAATCCTTTTTTCGACTTATATTCTTTAAATTTATCAAGTTCGCCTCGTTTGTTTATAACGATAAAGCATATAATTTCTTGAAAAATTTCTGCTATAATGATAATCAAAAAGACGCCAAATAACTGCAAAAATAGATTTTTATTCATTGAATTAACACCACCTCACTAAAAATCATAATCTGATTGAGAATATAAAAAAGCCTATATATGAATTGCTATGTTTTCCTCACATTGGAAATCTATACATTGAAGCAGATAAAATGATAGCTTGATGCTGCATAAAGTTTAATTTGTATTGTGAACATTAATGCCTACTATCGTTTCGGATTTTGTTTCATATATAATTGTGCAAATTGTGTCCTTATCAAAATCATTATCACCTAACAATTTTCTGCTTGTAATTGGATCCATAGTTAAATCATAGCTGTTATCTTTTTCATCAACAAAATGATATTCCCGACCAAATACGACACCGCTTTTGCTTTGATAAGAATAATTGACTGTGATTTGTTGAATATTTGGCTTTATTGCATGACTTATTGTGTTGAGTCCAAAGACAAATATAATTAGGCATATTAAAATTGTGGCAGATAATTCGCTTGTATTCCAACTGAGTTTCTTGTAGGCATATATAGCACACAAAAACGCAATTATTGCAAGCATAATTTCTGCGATAGCTTTTATCCAAATTCCACCTAAATACATGAGGTCTCTCCTTTAACTAGAATTTTCTTGACAAAGTACCAAATATACTATTGGTAAAAAATTCAAATGCTCAAGTTGAAATTAACATTATTCGTATTTTCAAAATCATCTACATCAACCAGCAGAATTCTTTTTTCCATGCTGCATAACATCTTAGTTTCAATATTAATTTTTTATATTAGCCAAGATATATCTTTATGAAAAATTGAGTTAAACACCAAACCGATGCAAAAATAGACTAGACCTATATCAATATATAAACGCATATCAATTTTCTGATAATCAAAATTTGTAATTAAATCTGAAAAATTCATATTATCTATTTTAAGTTCGTATAAGCGCTTTTCTATTTTTCTTGAAATATATATTGCTAAAAATGACAATATAAAAGCTAATAAAAACTTAAAGCATATAGTTGATGCAAATACCATTAAACGAAAACTTAACAACGAATAAATCTTTATATCTTCAAAGTTCTAGCGATTCTTGAAATAATGATTGACAATAATTCCCTCAACGATGCTTAAAATTATAATAGCAATTATTGAAAAAATCCCTATGAAATTGCAAATATATACATCAGTAAGATAATCTAAAAACTTGTCGAATAAGTCAAACATATTATCCTATTTTACTCCTATAAAATACATTTCTTCCGGAAACTAACTCTCCGATGTTTATGCACACCAATAATAAGCGAATCAGCGTGTAGGTTAAAATTAATTTGGCCTGTTATTGAAGATCGCCAAAAAGATCGTACACAAAATTATAATGATTGAACAAATAAAACTTACTGCTGGATTATGCACTTTGTTGATACCGCAATAAAGCAAAAGCACTCCATTTGATAGTAATATTAAACAGGCTGAAATTATTATCCAAGATTTATGCATGTAATTACCTCTCAATCACTTTAAATGTGCCTTTCTTTATACCTTTAGTGTTATAATCTTAATGTTAGATTGTATCGCTTTGCGCACCTGTATTTATGCCTTAATTATATGTATAGTATTTAATTTGTCAATAGATAATGCAAAACTATGCCGAAAAAACGACATTTTCGGGCAAATACAAACTATTTTAGTAGAACTACTAATAATAGGAATTTTTCAAATTGTAACCAATTTTATTATTTGTGTTATATTGATTTTGAAATCTGTAATCATATATTATTGTAACAAAAATTTACTTATGAAACCTAATTACTTAACTGAATATTTCCCTAAATTAGTAAAAAAGTACAGAATG
The DNA here is from genome assembly GCA_900548085.1 of uncultured Oscillospiraceae bacterium. GTDB lineage: Bacteria > Bacillota > Clostridia > Oscillospirales > Acutalibacteraceae > Eubacterium_R. Next base: position 3,327 of record URJF01000037.1, read on the forward strand.
CCAATAATGCGGAAAGATCTTTGCTACAACTGTGCAAGTTTATTATTGGCGAAATTATGAAAAAAGAAAAAAGCCTGTAATCAATTTGATTACAGGCTTTTTGTGGCGGAGACGGCGAGATTCGAACTCGCGGGGGATTGCTCCCTAACTGATTTCGAGTCAGCCCCGTTATGACCACTTCGATACGTCTCCGTAAATTGCAATGGGTATTTTAACATTACAAAGACAATTTGTCAACATATACAAAAATAATTATCAAATCTTGTTAATTCATTTTTCTTGTGTTAAAATATATCTATCAAACTTTAGGAGAATAGATATGATTGCGATAATAGACTATGACGCAGGTAATTTGCAAAGCGTAAAAAAAGCGCTTGATTACTTGGGTTGTGACAGCAAAATCACTATGGACAGGGCAGAAATTGAGAGTGCCGACCATGTAATTTTGCCGGGTGTAGGCTCTTTCGGCGATGCTATGGCATCCATAAGAGAGCGCAACCTTCAGGATGTTATAAAAAATGCGGCAAACGGTGAAAAACCATTCCTTGGAATATGCCTTGGGCTTCAGCTTTTGTTTGAGTCCAGTGAGGAAAGTCCTGGCGTTGACGGACTTGGAATATTCAAGGGCGATATTGTCACTATACCCGGGAATATGGGACTCAAGGTTCCGCATATGGGTTGGAACAGTGTGAGCCTAAAACAAAATAACGGCATATTTTCGGATATTCCCAATGACAGCTATTTCTATTTTGTTCATTCTTATTATCTCAAAAATGCAGAACCTTCCGTTGTTGCAGGTACTGCCGAGTATGGTGTAACCGTTCAGTGTGCTGTACAAAAAGGCAAGGTGTGCGCTACTCAGTTTCATCCTGAAAAGAGCAGCGAAACAGGACTTAAATTGCTAAAGAATTTTGTAGCAATGAAATAGGGGGTAGCGGTTATGTATGCAAAGCGAATAATCCCTTGCCTCGATGTAAAAAACGGCAGGGTAGTAAAAGGTGTTTCGTTCGTCGATTTGAGAGATGCAGGAGATCCGGTGGAATGTGCGGCAGCCTATGACAAACAGGGTGCAGATGAGCTTGTCCTCTTAGATATAACAGCCACTCACGAGGGCAGAAGCACCATGATAGATATTGTTTCGAGAGTGGCAAATACAGTTTTTATTCCTTTTACCGTAGGCGGCGGAATAAAAACTGTTGATGATTTTAAAGAATTGTTGAGAGCGGGCGCCGACAAGATTTCGGTCAATTCCGCTGCTGTGCGTAATCCGCAGCTTATTAACGATGCGGCGTATAAATTCGGTTCTCAGTGCGTAGTGTGTGCCATAGATGCAAAGCGCAGTGGGGACAGCTGGGAGGTCTACCTTAACGGTGGCAGAATACCTACAGGCATCGATGCTGTTAAGTGGGCAAAAGAGGCCGAAGAAAGAGGCGCCGGAGAAATTTTGCTCACATCTATGGACAGAGACGGTCAAAAGACGGGCTACGATATTGAGCTTACACGAGCTGTAAGCGAAAGTGTCGGCATACCCGTCATTGCTTCCGGAGGTGCAGGAAAAGCAGAACATTTTGCAGACGCTTTTACGGAGGGTAAGGCAGATGCTGTTTTGGCAGCGAGCCTTTTCCATTTTAATGAATTGCCGGTACCGGAGCTAAAGAAGTATTTGAACAAGCAGGGGATTCCTGTTCGACTGTGATGTCAGGTGAAAAATGAAAGGTAACGAAGAAGAACGAGCCGGTGCTCAGTTCAAAAGAATGACTGAAACTCCGGTTGAAAAATTGATAATTACTTTGGCGGTTCCTACCGTCATCAGTATGCTGATAACTACTATATATAATGTAGCAGATACCTACTTCGCCTCAAAGATAAATGTATCTTCCAGCGGTGCAACGGGTATAGTGTTCACCCTTATGGGTGTACTGCAGGCTTTTGGCTTTATGCTTGGTCAAGGTTCAGGCAGTATTATCAGTCGGTTATTGGGTGCAAAGCAGATTGAACGGGCAAGAACATTTTGTTCTACAGCTTTCTTTTGGGCACTGTTTTTCGGATTTGTTGTTATGATACCGGGACTAATATTTTTAGGACCGTTTATGAAATTGCTGGGCAGTACCGATACCATATTACCGTATGCTATGGACTACGGCAGATATATTTTGATAGCCGGTCCGGCTATGACCACTTCATGCGTAATGAACAACATACTCAGGTATGAGGGTATGGCTAATATGGCTATGATAGGACTCACCACAGGCGGTGTGCTCAATATTGCCCTTGACCCACTGCTTATTTTTGTATTTAAGTTGGGTATCAGCGGCGCAGGTATCGCCACGATGATAAGTCAGTATATCAGTATGGCTATTCTGTTGTCTGTGTTCTTATTGAAAAGGCCGCAGAGCAGAATTAAGTTGAAATATTTTACATTTGAGTCAAAGGTGTTTTGGAAAATTATTTCCACAGGACTACCGAGCTTTGCTCGCCAGGGATTGAACAGCTGTTCTACCATGATGCTTAATCTTGCGGCTTCGGGCTATGGTGACGCTTGTATCGCAGCTATGAGTATTGTGTCCAAATGCTCGGGGCTTATTTTCAGCGTGTGTGTAGGTATAGGTCAGGGCTTTCAGCCTGTTTCTGCCTTTAACTACGGCTCAAAGAAATATGACCGTGTTCGCAGGGCAATCAGCTTTTTGTGGGTTTTCGGAACAATCGTTCTTGCTGTGTTGTCGGTATTTATGTTTGCTTTTGCACCGTATGTTGTGCAGTTTTTCAGAAAGGACGCAGAGGTAATTGCAGTGGGTGTTCCTGCACTCAGATATATGTGTATCGCTATGATTTTTATGCCTACTGTTATGACTGCCAATATGACTTTCCAAAGCGTAGGAAAATCTGTCAGAGCCTTTTTTCTTGCTTGCTGTCAAAACGGTTTGATTTTTATTCCGGTTTTGCTTGTGCTATCCAAGATAATTGGCGTTACGGGTATAGAAATCAGCCAACCTGTTGCATATGTAATTTCGGCTGTAATTTCCGTTCCGTTTTTGTTGACATTCCTGCGACAACTTAAATCGGCACAAAACAAAAAGATAATATAATCCGTGTGTACTAAAAACAGGACTGTTGTCGCAAAAAGATAACAGTTCTGTTTTTTTGTTTGTTCTGTGGGCAATAGTATGGTATAATGTCCGTAGGTGAATTGTATGGATAATAAACACGCTGTGCTAAAGCAATATTTTGGTCACGACACATTTCGCTCCGGACAAGAGGACATAGTGGATTGTTTGCTCAGTGGCAGGGATGCACTATGTATTATGCCCACAGGTGCCGGCAAGTCCGTTTGCTATCAGGTGCCTGCACTCCTTCTTGACGGAATAACCATAGTTGTGTCTCCGCTGATTTCCTTGATGAAAGACCAGGTCAACGCTCTCAATTTGAGCGGAGTGCCTGCCGCTTTTCTTAACAGCTCGTTGAGTGAGGTACAGTACAAAAAGGTAATAGATTTAGTCGTTAGGGGACAGTATAAAATTTTGTATGTAGCGCCCGAAAGACTTGTGACAAAGAGCTTTTTGTACTTGTCCGGAAATGTTAAAATTTCTATGGTTGCGATAGACGAGGCGCATTGCGTGTCACAGTGGGGGCAGGATTTTCGCCCTGCTTATATGAAGATAAACGAGTTTATCCGTTTACTCCCGGTACGACCTATAGTCGGTGCTTTTACTGCAACAGCTACAGATAAGGTTAAAGAGGATATCCGTAACCTTTTGGAACTGCAAAATCCCTACACTGTTACTACAGGATTTGACAGACCTAATCTTTATTTTTCTGTAGAAAAGCCTAAGTATAAGAATCAGCGTGTTCTGGAGCTTGTAAGAAAGTATGACGACTTATCGGGAATAATATATTGTTCCACCCGTAAAAATGTAGAAGAAGTGTGCGACTTGCTGTTAAAAAGTGATATTAGTGCTACACGCTACCACGCAGGGCTTGGTGAGGAAGAACGCCATCGTAATCAGGACGATTTTGTTTTTGACAGAAAAAAGGTTATGGTTGCCACCAATGCTTTCGGTATGGGTATAGACAAGTCGGATGTGCGCTATATTGTTCACTATAATATGCCTAAGAATATCGAAAATTATTATCAAGAGGCGGGCAGAGCAGGCCGTGACGGCGAAAGGTCTGATTGCATTTTGCTCTACAGCCCTAAGGATGTGCATACAAATCGATTTTTGATTGAGCGTTCTGCTCCTAATCCCGGACTTACGATAGAGGAGCAGGACAGAGTTAGGGAGCTTGATGAGGAACGACTGAAATATATGACTTATTACTGCACCACCGGCGAATGTCTGAGAGAATATATGCTTCGCTATTTTGGTGAGCACGGCAAAAGCTACTGCGGTAATTGCTCAAACTGCCTCGGCAATTTTGAAACAGTTGACATTACTGTCGATGCCCAAAAGATTTTGTCATGCGTGGCAAAAACAAAGGGCAGATTTGGTGTAACTGTAATATGCGGAGTGCTCCGTGGCAGTAGAAGTGAAAAAATACTTTCGCTCCATTTGGATGAGCAGTCTACCTATGGAATAATGAAAGAGTGCAGTGAAAAGCAGCTGAGAGATATTATTGACTTCCTTTGTGAAAAAGGATATTTGTCTGTTTCGGGCGGACAGTACCCTGCGCTAAAACTGACACAGCATAGCAAGCCCGTACTCTGTGGAGAAGAAACGCTCACTATGAAGCAGTCAAAAACAGTTACTGTTGAGCGAAAACTCAGCAAAAAGCAGGTGATGGCTAACATTGATACCTCACTGTTCACTCGACTGAAACAACTCCGTTTGGTGTTGGCTAATAAGCAGAATGTGCCGGCTTATATTGTATTTAATGATGCTACACTCGTGGATATGTGCGCCAAATTACCTCGTACTATGAGCGAGTTTTTGGAAGTTTCGGGAGTTGGCAATGCTAAGGCACAACAGTACGGCGAAATATTTTTAGATACCATAAAACATTATTTGGATTGTAAGCAGAAGAAAGACAGTTAGCATTTTACTGCTAAATATATATGAAAGGGGCTTTATTTATGAGTCAGGTATTGGATAATATTAGGAGCAGAAGAAGTGTTCGCAAGTTTAAGGACGATGCAGTTCCGCAGGATTTGCTGGACAAAATTATTGAGGCGGGTCTCTATGCACCCAGCTCCAGAGGAAAGCAGGGTACTGTAATTGTGCAGATAACGGACAAAAAGATGCGTAGTGAATTTGTCAGAGAAAATGCAAAAATCGGCGGATGGGATGACGGTTTTGATCCTTTTTATAATGCCCCGGTGATTCTGTTGGTTTTGGGTGACAAAAATAATGTAAATCGTGTCTACGACGGCAGTCTTGTTATGGAAAATATGATGCTCGAGGCTCACGATTTAGACCTCGGAACCTGTTGGATTCATAGAGCTAAGGAAGAATTTGAGTCCGAATGGGGCAAGAATTTTCTCAAGTCAATTGGCATTGACGGCGAATGGGAGGGCATAGGCCACTGTGCCGTAGGTTATACCGATGGCGACTATCCGTCACCATATGAAATAAAATCAAACAGAGTTTATTATATACGATAAACAGAAATAGGGAGAAATTATGAAAAAATGGGTTAAATTTTTGGCTTTGGTTATGGCGGCTGTTACTGCTGTTACAGTGCTTCTCGGTTGCAGTGCCAACGGAAAAAGTATCATGAATGAAACTTATTCAAAATATGATAATTTGGCGGCCAATGCAAAGTATATCAAAAGTGACGGAAAAATAAGAAAGTCTTTTAAACTAAAGGGCAAAATGGAAGAAAACAATTTCATCACCGTGGATTTAAACAAGACGGTGGATTTCAATACTGTTGTTCTCCAGGAGCGTGGAAAAAAGGTTACATTGTTCCAAATATATGGCAGTAACGATAAAGACAAGGACTACAAATTCTTATATCAAAGTGATTGTATCGAGGGTGGTCACACTTGCTTTTTAGGCGATGTCAGCTATCGTTATTTGCGCATTTTTGTTAATCAGTCCTCCGGTAGATACAGATTGTATAACATCGGTGTATACAACATAAAGAGCAAAAATGCGAACAAAATGCGTGTCAATTCGTATCTTGTGGCGAATGAAGTAAACGAAAAAACTGATTTTTCTATGGTTGATGCTCTCACAGACATTATAGTTTTCGGTACTGCTAAATATACTAAGGACGGTAACATTATCTATGTTGACAATGAGGGAAAAGAAATTGATAAAAGTATCTATGCCGAAAAGATAAATATAATCAAAAAGAAAACAGCTGGCAAAAACATAAATTTGATTTGCGATATTGCCATGCCGTACAATGATAACAATGCTGATATTATTTCTATGCTCAGCGACAGCAATGTAGATAAGCTTGTTTCTAATATAAAGGCGTTTGTTACAGAATACGGCTTTGACGGCTACGATATGGACTATGAGTTCCCTAACAGCAAAAATGAGTGGAAGATGTTCAATAATTTTTTGCGAAAACTTGATGCCGCCATTCCGGACAAAATTATATCTCTCGCAGTGGCACCGTGGGACCTGCAGTTTGATGATGATGTTATACCAATTATCGACAGAGCAGAGGTTATGCTCTATGATATGTTTACTGCTCACGGATATCATTCTATATTCCCTGTGACAGTAAACGGAATAAACAAAATGCTCAAAGGCGGATTTAAGGCAGAACAATTGGACCTCGGTGTGCCGTTTTATTCACGCCCTACCAATAAACTTGCTTATTGGGGAAATTATAACCAGTTTGAAGGCAAGCTTGACAGATACACAAATCTCATTTATTTCAATGATTTTGATCATGACGGTAATCCTATGACTGCACCGCAGTACATAAATTCGGTTCAAATGATTTCGGACAAAACAGCTTTCGTTGCCGATGCCGGTTTGGGCGGTATTATGATATGGCATATGACATGTGATTTGCCATACAAAAACAAGCTGTCATTGTTTAAAGCAATAAGTGACACAAAGTCAGAAAAACAGATGTAACAAAAAAAATAACAGCTCCTATCGTTTCCGTTTCGATAGGAGCTGATTTTATTATGCTCGTTTATTTGTTTTCAGAACCCTTTTCGTCAAAGTTCAAAATAGTTGAGAGTACAATCTCATAGCCTTCTTTGATAGCCTCCGGTACGAGTCTGTCATAGGAGTCACGGCGATTGTGATAGTAGTCAGCCGGAGACGGATCCATTGCAGCTAAGCAGGTAGCTTTGATTCCTGCCTGTGAGAAAGCGGCGGCATCTGAAGAACCGAAGAATACATTAGCAAACTTAAGATCGTCATATCCTGCATCTTCTGCCGAGTCCTTAACCAGCTGTGAAAATGCGCTGTCATGCTTTACTGTGCCTGACATATCCTTGCTGTACACATTGAAATATCCAAGGTCAGCCAGTGTATCAACACAGAGAATAGCTGTATCAACGCCTTCCTCGGTATATTCTTTTTTGTGGTCTTTAGCCCACTGTTTGCAGCCTCTGAGTCCTGCTTCTTCGCCATCGGTAATCATTGCGACTACCTCTGTATTCTCAAACTCTACTCCTGCCATATCCAGCATACGCAGAGCGCACACAGCGGCATATGTGCCGGTCAGATTGTCATTGGCTCCGGGTGAAAGGGTGTTGAAGTCAACGAAGAAGAACAGCGGAATCATAGCTAAAGCTGTAACGCAGTGCCAGTAGTATCCGTAATTCACAACAAATTCACCGAATGCACCCATATCTGCAAAGTTAGCGATAATTGTGATTATTGCCACAACAAAAGAAATCACTGCGCTTACGATTGACAATCCCATAATGGGACCGAAAAGAGGCTTTTTCTTGCTGTAATAGATGTGACGCCATTCGTATGCTGAGTCACAGTGACCTGAGATTATGATTCTGCGCTTAACCTCGCCTGTAGGTTTACGTTTAGCATAAAAGTTGTGTGCTTCCTTTTTCTTGTAAAATGCATCACAAAATTGCTTGTACAGCAAAAATTCCATCACTGTGATGAACAGGCTGACTGCCACGATACCGCCTACTATGCAGGTTGGTACAAAAAACGGTGATGGGCCTACTTCTGCAAAAACATTTGTGAATGTAAGAATGAGACAAACAACGACTGAAAGTATAATTGCTGCCGATACTGTTTTTGTGAAGTGCAAAAACGCCTTAGGTGCCATTTTGTAGGTCTCAAATCCTGTTTCGTCACAAAATGTGTCCATTTCTTTTTTGATGTGCTTTTGGGTAGCCAAGCAGTTTTCGTTGCCCGATTCTCTTGGGCCGTAGCGCTTGATTACATTGGTAATCTCTTTTACGGTGTAGTCAACATTTTCGTTGATGACTACCTGTGGGAACTCTTTGATATTCATAAGTTACCGCTCTCCTTTAGATTTGTATTCTTTATTTAACTCTACCTCAAGGTAGGTGTTTCCTTTGCTGAAATTCTTGCGTATTTTGCCTTTGTGGAATAATCCTTTTGGCATGGATACCTTGTCTACTGCATAGTTTATGCCCAGCTTGTCGAGTACAGGTTTTTCGTCGTCCATTCTCATCTTGAAGCTGTCGTAGTTGAGATTGCTTTCGGGTGACCACGCAACTTCGGACAGTGCGAGTATGCGTGGAAAAGTCATCATATCCAGTCTCGCTCTGTCGGGCATCCATTCTGTCCACAGTTCACCCTCTATACCTAAAACATTTTTTACATTCTCGCTGTTCACACCGAATTTTTCTGGTCTGTAGTCATATGTGTTCTTTAGGCAATACTGTGCATACGGCATATCAAAGTAGAAGGACTGGTGATTACTCATAATCATACTTCCGCCTGCATTGACGTACTTTTCTGCATTTTTATCTCTCTGCGGTGTCCAGTATTGAACGACAATGTTTTTGTCATCTGTATCTAAGTTGGAAGATTTCAGTATCTCATTCCAGCCTATTAGCTTTTTGCCCTTTGTTTTGAGCTCCTGCTGATGTCTGTGGACAGCCTTTATAAGCGA
>URJF01000038.1 GCA_900548085.1 uncultured Oscillospiraceae bacterium
CGGCGGCAACGATGAGCGAGAGCAGACTCTTAACCAGCTCCTTGTAGAGATGGATGGTTTTGGCAAGAATTCAGGTGTTATCGTTATAGCAGCTACCAACCGCCCCGATGTTCTTGACCCTGCACTTCTTCGTCCCGGCAGATTTGACCGCCAGATTACTGTCAATCGTCCCGACGCAAAGGGCAGAGAAGATATACTCAAGGTTCATTCTAAAGGCAAGGCTATAGGCCCCGATGTTGACTTAAAAGAAATTGCCATGGACACCACAGGATTTACCGGTGCCGACCTTGAGAACCTTATGAATGAGGCAGCTCTCCTTGCAGTAAGACGAGGCAAAAAGGCTATTACTAAACAGGACATTATTGACGCTACCTCTCGTGTTGAGCTCGGCACTGAGAAAAAGTCTCATAAGTTCAGTGATAAAGCCAAAAAGCTTACAGCCTTCCACGAGGCAGGTCATGCTGTTGCTTCCTACTTTACCGAGGGACACGATCCTGTTAAGGAAATTTCTATCATTCCTCGTGGCTTGGGTGCAGGAGGTTACACCTGGTACACACCTACCGAGGAAAATTATAATTCTAAAAAAGAAATGCTCGACAACCTTGTTTCGCTGTTTGGCGGTCGTGTAGCCGAGGCTATCGCTTTGGGTGATATTTCTACCGGTGCAAGCAATGACCTACAGCGTGCTACCGAGATTTGCCGTGATATGGTTACTAAATACGGTATGACCGACGAGGTAGGTCCTGTGGTTTATGATGACGGCAACGGTGAGGTATTCCTCGGCAAAGACTATGGTCATGTAAATAATTACAGTGAGCAAACCTCTGCCCGTATTGACGCAGAAATAGAAAAACTTATGCGTAACGCATATGACAAAACCGAGAAAATTCTCACCGAGCATTACAAGGAGCTTGAACTTCTGGCTAATACTTTGCTCGAAAAAGAAAAGCTCTCCGGCGAAGAATTTGAGTCTCTTATGAAGACCGGCAAGCTCCCCGAAACAAATGACGAAAAGCCTGCTGCCGACACTGAGATAAAAGCTGATACAAAGGCAGATGCCACAGCAGAAGAAGAGAAAGAAAATACTTTCTCTGCCGATGAAACTGCCCCAACAACTGATGAAGCCCCTACTGATGAGCTGTCAGCTGATGACGCAGAATAAACAAAATATAAGAGCGTTAGCAATTCATTTTGCTAACGCTCTTTTTTGATGCTTATTAAAAATTAAATATCCGATTAGAAATCCTGCTATGTTAAAGATAATATCGTCAATATCAACATCTCCGCATTTGAACAGATATTGATACCCTTCCACAAAGAACGGAGTAAGTACTCCCACTGCAATTATTTGCTTGTTTGTTATATTGCCGAAAATCCTTTTCAGCACAAAGGGCAGGGGAGCAAAAATTAACAGATTGCCAAAGAATAATATCGGCGCCTCAAAACTGACATTTATGTTCTTAACAAATGCTTTCAGCATTAGGAATGTTCCGTTTAACGGTATAAGATTGATTGTTCTTACGCTGAAAGGTGCCCTGACAAAGCATATTAAAAAGGTAAATGCATACAGCGGTGAAAACCATTTCCAAAACTCGCTGTAAAACATATCTTTTTCTTCGCTTTCGGGTGCTGTGCTCACGGACAGATACAGTGCTGTTTCTGCCGCAAACACATAGGCTATCCATATTATTCGTCTCAAATATACAGAACCGCTTATGTTAAAAAACAGTATGTCGGCAACAATCAGTACGCTCACTGCCACTATTACCCATTTGTGTACCTTTGCGAGATACACAGGTGCGTCCCTGTTTATCATTCCGACCACGAATACCGAGGCGAATACTGCAATGAATTTCAGCAGCACCGCCACAGTACCGTTGTCGCCACAATATCCGCTCAGTCTGTCAGAACTCATTGTCAGACAGCTCAGCAGATATATGGGTACGAATATCGCTCGTTTTATTTTAGATAATTTATCGGACATAGCAGTCCTCCGAAATTATTTTATCAGTGCAAAAAGTTCCTCTTGACTCAGCCCCGCATTTCTGCTGACCTCGTCATTAGGTATTACTCTTATAATTTTGCCGCCGTATCTTGATACAGTCAGCTTTGCCTTTTTGCCGTTGATTTCTGCTTCTTCTACAGTATATTCTTCTTTCAGCGGAACTTGTTTTTTGAGCATTGCTTTTTCCGTCAGTGCTCCTGTAGGACAAAGTTCTACGCACATTCCGCAGTTATTACACTTTGTTTGGTCGAGAGGCAGATTGAAAGCAGGTGCAACCTCTGTCTTAAAGCCTCTGCCGAGCAGTCCGATTGCTGAAATATTCATTACTTCCTTACAGCTTCTTACACAGAGTCCGCACAATATACATTTTGCCGAATTTCTCTCGATAAATTCATTGCTGTTTGCATTGTATTTTTGTGGTATTTCGCCTTTGAATTTTTCGGGATGAATGTCGTATCTCTGAGCGACAGAGAGCAGCTTGCACTTGTAGTATTCTTTGCATCCGCACTCTAGGCAGCGTTCAGCCTCCGCCTTTGCTTCTTCTTCGGTAAAGCCGAGACTTACCTCGTCAAAGTTGTTCTTTCTGACTTCGGGAGTGATAACCTTTGGATTGTGTCTCTCTGCTTTTTCTTTTGAGGAGTAATCAATCAGTTCCTCGTCTCTGCGACTGATATAAGGTACTCTTGTATCCGGATCTTCGCCTTTGAGAAATGAGTCCACAACCTTTGAGCATCTGTCAGCCTCGCCGATGGCTTCTACCGCTATTGATGCACCTCTGTTTGTTGCATCGCCGATTGCAAAAACGCCGTCAATATTTGTCTCGAATGTATCATAATCAGCCTCAATATTACCTCTGTCCGTGAGTTTGAGCTCGTTGACATCCTCGGCTACCAATTTTTGACCGATTGCCATAATGACTGAGTCAACCTTAATTTCTTCAGTCTTACCTTCGACAGGTATTGGGCGGCGTCTTCCGCTTGCATCAGGCTCGCCGAGTTCCATAATTTGCAGCGTTACGGACTCAACCTTGCCGTCCTTACCGTTAAAAGACAGGGGATTGGTGAGAAATTTGTAAGTTACGCCTTCTTCTTCTGCCTCGTCTATTTCGAGTTTGTCGGCAGGCATCTCGTTGCGAGTTCTTCTGTATACAACATAAACTTCTTTTGCGCCTAATCTTACAGCTGTTCTGCATGCATCCATAGCAGTGTTACCACCACCGCAAACTACAACCTTGTTACCGATTTCTACCGGGTTACCTTTTATTACGGAACGGAGAAAGTCAATGCCGCCGTATACGCCGTCCAATTCCTCGCCCTGAATTCTCATACTGCCCGATTTCCACGCACCTACTGCCACAATTACTGCGTCAGAGTTTTTTCTAAGACTTTCTATAGTAAAGTCAACACCAAGTTTTTTGCCGTTTACGAGCTTAACTCCGGCTTTTTCAATTATAGCGATTTCTTTGTCTAAAACTTCTTTTGGCAGTCTGTATTGAGGAATACCGTAGCGGAGCATACCGCCCATTTTTTCCATCATATCATACACAGTCACATCGTGTCCCATTATTGTGAGATAATATGCTGCTGTCAGTCCTGCCGGACCGCCTCCGATGACAGATACCTTTTTGCCGGTCTTAGGTGCTGTTTCCGGTACATAGCTGTCACTGCGCAAATCCATATCTGCCACAAATGCTTTTAGTTGCGCAATGTTGATTGATTCCTCAACATTCTGTCGTCTGCACGCCTTTTCACATGGGTGCGGACAAACTCTGCCGATTGATGCCGGCAGCGGAATTTTGTTCTTAATGAGCTTCAGAGCCGCATCATATTCGCCGTTCGCTATCAGTCCCACATATCCCTGACAGTCCGTTCTTGCGGGGCAGTTCAGCTGACATGGTGCAACGCAGTCACCGTCGTGAGCCGACATAAGCAGCTCCATAGCGATTTTGCGTGATCGTACCACTCTGTCGCTTTCAGTGTTTACGACCATACCCTCTGTACATTTTGCAGAGCAAGAGCGCAGAAGCTTTGGTATTCCCTCGGCCTCTACTACACAGAGACCACATGCACCGTAAACTTTTACTGCCTCGTCATAGCATAGGGTAGGAATGTAGATGTCTGCCTGTTTTGCTGCCTCGAGTATAGTTGTACCCTCCTCGACAGTAACAGGTATAGAATCTATAGTTAAATTTATCATCGTATTTCCTCCTCCCTTATGCCTTCTTTACTGCACCGAAATGGCAGGTCTGTATGCACTTGCCGCACTTGATGCATTTGTTTGTGTCGATAGTATAGTGTTCCTTTAATTGACCGCTGATAGCTGATACAGGACAATTTCTTGCACAGAGACTGCATCCCTTGCACTTGTCCTTGTCGATATAGTATTCAATGAGGTCGGAACATTCTCCGGCAGGGCACTTCTTTTCTTTAATATGTGCCTCGTATTCATTTCTGAAATATTTGATTGTGGTCAGTACCGGGTTAGGTGCAGTTTGACCGAGACCGCAGAGTGCACCGTCCTTGATTGCATAGCACAGCTCCTCGAGCAGCTCAATGTCTCCGTCTTTGCCTTCGCCCTTTGTTATTCTTGTGAGCATTTCCAGCATACGCTTTGTGCCAATGCGGCAGTGAATACATTTGCCGCAGCTTTCTTTTGCTGTAAAGTCAAGGAAGAATTTGGCCATTCCTACCATGCAGGTGCTTTCATCCATAACTACCATACCGCCGGAGCCCATAATTGCTCCGGTTGCGCCTAATGCCTTGTAATCTATTACTGTGTCAATAAGCTCTTTTGGTATGCAGCCGCCTGACGGTCCTCCCATCTGTACAGCTTTGAACTCCTTGTCACCCTTCATACCTCCGCCAATGTCAAAGATGACATCACGCAGTGTTTTACCCATGGGTATCTCAACGAGTCCCGAACGCTTCACCTTGCCGGTAACAGCAAAAACTTTTGTGCCCTTTGAGCCCTCTGTGCCCATTGCCGCAAAAGCCTCACCGCCGTTGTTGATTATCCATGATACATTCGCAAAAGTCTCTACATTGTTAATGTTGCTCGGCTTCAGCCAATATCCTGCTGCAGCCGGAAACGGAGGTTTAAGTCTCGGCATACCTCTGTGGCCCTCAAGGGATTCAATCAGAGCTGTCTCCTCACCGCATACGAATGCACCTGCACCTGCTTTTATCATAAAATCACAGGAGAAGTCTGAGCCAAAAATATTTTCGCCGATTATTCCGTTTTCTTTAGCTTGATCGATAGCTCTTTCCAGTCTCTTGATAGCGAGAGGATATTCTGCACGGACGTATACTATTGCGTGTTTAGCACCGATAGCGTAAGCGCCTATCAACATACCCTCAATAAGAGTGTGTGGGTCAGACTCGATTACTGCACGGTCCATAAATGCGCCCGGGTCACCCTCGTCTGCGTTGCAGATTAGATATTTTTCGTCGCCATCGCTCTGTCTTGCTGCATTCCATTTGAACCAGGTAGGAAAGCCGGCACCGCCACGACCTGCAAGACCGGAAACTTTTATTGTTTCGATAACTTCCTCCGGTGTCATTTCGGTCAGACATTTTTTCAGTGCGGTGTATCCGTCTGCTGCTAAAAATGCGTCTATTTCATTTGGGTCAACTATGCCGCATCTTCTCAATGCAATTCTTGTTTGCTTTGTGAGAAATTCGTTGTCCTCATCTTTGATTATCAGTTTTTCGACTGCGTTCCTGTCACCGTCTTTTACATACTTTGCTATGTTGTCTGCATCTTCCGGCTGTACCTTAACCAGTCTTGTCAGTTCTCCGTTATTGCCGTAAATATCAACAATCGGCTCAAGATAGCACATACCGATACATCCGACTATGCCGGCATCTACGCCTTTTTCTTTTAGTGCGAGGCGTACCTTTTCTGCTCCGGCGGCAATTCCGCAAGAGCCTTCTCCGATTACTATTTTCATTTTGACGCCTCCCTCAGCTGTGCTAAAATTTGCTTAGTTTTTGTTGGCGTCAGACTGCCGTATGTATCTCCGTTTATCATCATAACAGGTGACAGTGAGCAGCATCCGAGACAAGCCACGCATTTCAGCGAAAACAGTCCGTCCTCTGTAGTCTCTCCATCATCTATGCCTAACTCATCTTTTACCGTTTGTAGTATTAGCTCCGATGAGTTTACATGACAGGCTGTGCCCTGACACAGCATAATGAGGTATTTGCCAACCGGCTGAAATCTAAACTGCGTATAGAATGTGCCTACACCCATAATTTCAGAGGTGGCGATACCTGTTTTTTCGGAAATAAGCTCAATTGCTTCTTTCGGCAGATATCCGTAAATGTCCTGCGTTTTTTGCAAAATCGTGATTAGACTGCCCTTTACTTCGGCATACTCACCCAGTACACCGTCCAAAAGGCTGAGGTTTATCCCTTTATTTTCCATTTCTTTCCCTCCCGTATTTTTATGTACGATATGTATATAATACATAATTATATATACTTTTTCAAGGGTTAATTTATCAACACTACATAATACAAAAATCCCACTATAAAACTGAATTTTCTGTAGTGGGATTTTGCATTATGATATTACTTGTGGATTTCTACATACTTTGCGTTGAATTTTGGAATGCTTACACTGCTACCCAATACCGAGGTGTATGTCTCGATTCCATCCAGCTCGCCGTACATTGTGATTATGTCATCCTCCAGCACTCTGCTGTCGCTGTCCTTAGTGGTGTAGGTAACATATACCGTGTCATCATACGAATATTCATCTATATATTCGTCATATGTTGCTGTTACATCTACTCTCAGTGTCCATTCTGTTTCACCCAGGAATGTTGATTCCTCTGCCTGAATTACTTTGCCGGTGAATTTTGCTTTCTTGCCCTTGTAGTCGTTAGGATTTCTCGCAATGTCTTTGTACTTATACGACTTGCAGACCTTTTTGTATTCCTTCAGAGATGCCTTTTTTGTAGTCTTTTCGGTTGTTTTTGATTCCT
Source organism: uncultured Oscillospiraceae bacterium (assembly GCA_900548085.1). GTDB lineage: Bacteria > Bacillota > Clostridia > Oscillospirales > Acutalibacteraceae > Eubacterium_R. Next base: position 6,993 of record URJF01000038.1, read on the forward strand.
TTTCGTTGTCTTTTTTGCTCTCCTTGCTTGTGCTTTTGTCTGCCTTTTCGCTTACCGACGTGGAGGGTTTTGTTGTGCTGCTGTTATTGTCGGAACTGCCGGCTATTGCAGCGATAATTCCACAAAATACAAACAGACCTACCAACACAAGTACCGCAATCAAACAGCCCTTGCCCTTTTTCTTCGGCTTTTGCGGAGGCGTAGGAGGCTGTTGATAGACAGGTTGTGCCGGCGGTGCGGCATATTGCTGCGAATTCGGTATGTCGGGCATGGAAACGTTTTCACTGCTGCCCGGCTCTTGTTTGTCCAAAGCTGTGCCACAGTTAGCACAAAATTTGTTTTCATCCGGATTTTCCGTATTACATTTTTGACATCTTTTCATAGTCATTCTCCTTATTTCTTCGCAGTGTTCACTGCCAAATTTTCTGACTATGATTATACCAAATTCAGCGCAATATATGGTGTGCTGTCAGCACAAAAAATGTTTTAAAAGTTTTTTAATACAAATAATAAAAGCACAACATAAATCGTTGTGCTCTCATTTTACTCTGTTTTTTGTTTCCATAACGGAACATATTTACCGTTGACAACTAAATCGTCAAAATGCTCTCCGTAGTAATCTCGTTCGATATCATATTCTTCAGGTGTCATTCCTTGACGCCACCAAGGAGCTTCTTTCAAAGTTGGCGTTGCCCATTCTTCCATTTTATCATTCCTTTCTTGTAATCTTTTATTTGTTTATCTGTGCCGTAGTTTATATTCAATTTATTGATGCAAACAAAACGATAAATTTTTGTTTGGCGCATTTTGAATTAACTGCGAGCTTTTATTTGTAAATGAAATTTTGAAAAATAAAAAGCCAAACACCGCATAAACAGGCGATATTTGGCTAAAAATGGCGGAGAGCAAGGGATTCGAACCCTCGAATACTCGTTGAAGCATTACACGATTTCCAATCGTGCTCCTTCGGCCAGCTCGGACAACTCTCCGTGTCGCTCTGCTATTATACATTATGTTTGTGAAAAATGCAAGACTTAAATTACCTATTTATTAAAATTCTTTTGGGTGTGCAATGGTCATATTTTTTACTAAAGTGATTGAAACTTTGCGCCTGTTGTGTTATAATGATAAAAATTGTTAGGAGGCGTATTTTATGAAAAAAAGTAAATCATTGTTGGTTTTGTTTTTGGCTTTCGCAATCGTCACATTAGGCTTCGGTATCACCACTACAGTTATGGCCGTTAATTCTGCCAATGATTATAAGGAGGCATCCAGCACTCAGATGTTTGTCCAAAATCGTGCCGAGCGTAAGGAAAAGGCAAACAAAGATATGACAAAGTATTTTGCTGTGTCTCTCCTTATGTTTCTAGCTTTTGCGGTTTCTGTGGTTTTGGTAGTTTTGCAAATAGTACCTAAGAGCGAGAAAAAACAAGAATAAATTTTTACATTCGCAGGCGTGCCGTTCGGTACGCCTGTTTTTTATGCGGCTATGTTCAGCCATTCCTCCTGCATTTTTTCTACCTTTTCTTTTCTTTTGAGATAGTATTGCTGTCGCTTTGCTCTTTTCTTTTTTTGTTTATCTTTGATACAAAGAAATATCATTGCAGTCAAAAAGTATGTTACTATCTCAGCAATAAAGAGTGCCTGTACACCTTGTCTCGACAGACTGTCAAAGATGCGAAAGGGGACAGCCAGTGCCAAAAATCCTCCTGCCATTGATACCAATGTGAGCATTATTCCTTTGATAATTCGTTTAGCATTCATAATAAAAACTCCTTTGCTTTTCGTTTACAATCACATTGTAGAGCAAAGGAGTCTTGTGTTCAATATGCCAAACAGCTATAGTCCCAAAAACTGTACTATAAGAACAAATGTTTTTTTATAAAATTGAGTTTTTCAAGGCTGTTACGGCATTTTTTATTTCTTTTGAGTCCACAGCCGAGGGACTGATTACGGCTTTTATTATTCCTTTTTCACAGCTTACAGTATGTATTGCTACACCGTTTTCTGTAAACTCGGGCTGTTCTTTATTGGTTTTGCATTTCAGTTTTATTTGCAGTCCGTTTTCACCTATGGCACAATCAGCTTCCGGTATCTGCTTTTTTATTTCGTCATAAAATTGCTTTGTCTTTGCGGTGTACAGTCGCCTTACCTTTCTTGTTTGTGAGTTGATATGTCCGTCACGGATGTACTGGCACAGTGCTATCTGTTCCGTCTTGCTTGCGGTCTGTGCGTATTTTTCTTTGTTTTGCTTGAATTCATCTGCAAGCTCTTTTGTTAACACCATAAAACTTATGCGAATACCGGGTATAAGCACATTGGAGAATGAGCCCATATATACTACATTGTCACCTCCCGACAGTGCATACAGCGACGGCGTTGGCTTTGTTTGGTACAAAAAGTCGTTGTCATAGTCGTCCTCTATAACTAAGCTGTTGTGCGCTTTGCTGTAATGGACCAATTCCAGCCGCCTTTTTATCGGCATAACATCACCGTAAGAGGTCATGTGTGACGGCGATACGTAAATTATTCCGGCATCTTTATATCTCGTGTGTACCTCAAAACCGTAGTCACTGAACACCGATATACCGTTTACAAAGCTGTTGTCGGGAAAAGAAACAGTGCCCCGTTCTTTTACCAGTGAACACAGTACACATAACAAATATTGTACGCCGGCGCCGATTACTATTCTATCGGCAGATGCCACAACATTGCGCTTTTCTCTAATGTAGTCCGACAGTGCCTCTCTCAGGTCCTTTTCGCCCTGTTCTTCGCTGTATGACAGCAGTCTGTCCTGCTGACGCAGTGCACTCTTTATGTATCTTTGCCAAAGTCCTATGTCAAAGCTGTCTTTGTCTGCATCGCCGCTCTCAAGGTCATACATTATTTTGTTTTCGCTGCTTTTCGGCGAGTTGCCTTCTGCTTTCTGTTCGGTGTATCCGGATACAAAGTATCCGCTTTTTGGACTTGATACAATAAAACCGTCTGCCTGCAATGCAAAGTAAGCATTCTGCACAGTGGTTTTGCTGACAGAAAAAATACTCGTGGCTTTTCGTACCGACGGCATTTTGTCGCCCTGCTTCATCTGACCTGCGTTGATCAGCTTTTTATAATAGTCATAAATTTCTAAATACTTTTTCATATCTGTACCTTAAAAAAATGTTGAAATTGGTTATTTATTTATTGTCAGAAGTATTATATACTAAACAATAAATAAATACAAGGGAAGTGTAACTTATGGCAGATATTATTTATACTCTCGAAGGCGGAACTTATTTTAATATCACAAACCAGTGTCCCTGCAACTGTGCATTTTGCATCAGGTCACAGACCGATACAGTCGGCGAGGCTAAAGAAATGTGGTACCACGGACAAGAACCGTCACTGCTCGAAATAAAAGAAGCTATCGACAAATGGGATTTTACTAAGGTTAACGACGCAGTATTTTGCGGATACGGCGAGCCTACCTGTCGTCTCGATGTTTTGCTTGAGACAGTCAAGTATCTTCGCTCGGTAAATCCTAACATTCATCTCAGACTGAACACTAACGGACTGTCCGACCTAATTAACGGCAGACCTACCGCTAAAGAAATAGGCGAGGCGTTTGATTGCGTTTCTGTTTCGCTTAATGAGCCTGATTCAGAGGACTACGACAAGATTACCCGCAACATTTATCCGGGCAAGGCTTATCCCGCTTTGCTTGAATTTACTAAAGAATGTGCAAAGTATTGCAAAGAGGTTCATATGTCCGTTGTTGATGTTATCGGCAAGGACAATATCGAAAAATCCCGTAAGATTGCCGAGAGCTTAGGTGCAAAGTTTATTTGCCGCAGTTTTGATAAAGGCAGATAAAGCTATTGTAAAAAACAGGTAAAATATCATCTTCCGATTGACAGAGGAATATTTTAATGTTAAAATATTTTTGTAATTATGGAAGTCAAGGAGGACACCACTGATACAAATAGTATTGGTTGTGTCCTCCTGTTTTTTTGAGGTGAAATTATGAGATTTAAAAAAGATAAGCCTTTTAAGATTATGCAAATCACCGATATTCAGGAGATTCCTGCAATTTCTCCCGATACAATAAATTTGCTTGAGGCTGCCGTAGAGGCCGAAAAGCCGGACCTCGTTGTGTATACCGGAGACCAAATAAAAGGCTACGGCGTTACATATAAGGGCAAGGGAAGGGAACTCGAAACTGCTGTGGCAAAGACTATAGCCGCTCTGCTTGAGCCTGTTACAAAGCGTAATATCCCTTTCGCTGTTACCTTTGGTAATCACGACAGACAGGTAGGCATCAGCAACCACGACCAATTTTATGATATTTATAAAAAGCTCGGAGACTGCGTAGGTGAGCAGGCAGAAGGAATAGAAGGCGGCGGCACCTCCTACATTCCTATCAAAGCCTCCGACGGCTCCGACAGAGATATATTCAATCTCTATCTCTTTGATTCGGGCACCGACGCAAAGGGTGGCGGTTATGAGCCTTTTGATACAAAGATTATAGATTGGTATAAGAAAAAGAGAGATGAGCTTAAAGAAAAGAACGGCGCATATGTTCCGTCCATAGTTTTTCAGCACATTCCTATGTGTGAGTACTATAATGTGCTCAAGCAGGTGCCAAAGCACACAAAGGGCGCAATCCGTGCGTTCCGTACTCATAAGAACGAATACTATGTTGTGGGCGATACCTGCGGCAAAGATGATATTCTCCTGGAGCCGCCCTCAATTCCTAATGAAAACACAGGTGAGTTTGACGCGATCTCCGAAAAGGGAGATGTTATGGCTATGTTCGTCGGTCACGACCATAAGAACAGCTTTGTCGGTACATACAAAGGCGTAGATTTGGGCTTTACTCAGTCCAGCGGCTTTAATGTGTACGGAAATCGCACAAAGCGTGGTGTCCGTATGATTGTTCTCGACGAAAATAAGCCCGGCGAGTATGAGACTTACACAAGAACATATGACGAATTAGTAGGCAAAAAGGTTACAAAACCGTTGTTTGACTACTTTTCATCCAAAGCTCCCGAGACCGTTGATGCCGCTATCCCTATGATAGAAAAAGCGTTGGCGATTATCGTTGCTGTTATAGTTGTTATTATACTGCTCATTAAGTTATTATAAGGAAAAGGTGATTGTTATGAGTGAAAATAAAAAATCAAATCCGTTTGTGAAATGGACTGAAAAGCACGCAGAAATTTGGAAATTTATTAAGTTTTCTATCGCCGGCGGTGGCTCATCGGCTATAGAACTTGTGGTACATATGGTGCTCCTTGGCACAGTCTTTTCAAAATTGACAGAGGTAGCTGTCACCAATCCTACTCTCAATATGATTGGCATTGAATCAAAAGG
>URJF01000039.1 GCA_900548085.1 uncultured Oscillospiraceae bacterium
CTGTTTTGCGCCACAACCGCCACACCGGTGCGGTCCATTTTGTCGGCGGCAATATATGCCTCGTGAGTGGTATATTCCTCTCGGTTGGTTATCTCAATATCACGGACAGTGATATTTTCTGCATCGTAGAGAAGAATTGAGGAAGAAACATTGCCTTTGTAAACATGATTTGGGTTATCCAGCGGATTGCCGTAATCCTGATACCATACGCCCTCACCGTCGGTGTTGATGCAAGGGGGATAATCACCGTCGCCGTATGCACCGATTTCTATAGCCTTATCATTTATGTCGCCGCAGTCCTTTAGGTGGAGGAACTGCTTGTCGAATACCGAGCCGTTTTCCAACAGCACCTTGTCGCCGGGGCAAAGGGAAAGCTCGTTGATTTTTTTGAGAGTTAGGAACGGACTGTCGGCAGTGAGTCCGTCGGCATTGTCGTTTCCATTAAGAGAACTGACATAATATGTTTTTGATTTCATTCTCATATTCCTCCTCTCTCAGCTTTTTGTGAGCCACCATTCTCACCTCACGGAAGAAGAAATGGTCTCCTCCATAGCGTGAAAAAAGCTCTTTATTGTTTTTATAAAAGGCTTTTTCATCCTTTTTTGTGATTTCCTTGTATTGATAATTTTTTATGGTCTCCTCCGTGAACTCCACCTTAAAGCGAGTGAGTTCATATTGGAGATATGTGCTCAGAGAAAAGCGACTGAGTCCGTAGACAACTTCATCCTTTTTCAGCATTTTCGCACGCTTTTCGTTTTCTGCGGCACAGCGTGTTTTTACGGCGTCTAAGCTGTCAGCGTCTATCTGTCCCAATTTTTTTGCGAAAGTGAGACAAGCCAAAGCATAACGCTTGTCGTCATCATTTCTGAAACAAAAGAAGTCCATAATTAACCCCCTTATTGCCGCACAGATTGCGGCTGATTTGTTATTGACTTTTGTCCTGAAAGTATATAATACTTTGTTTATGGTATCTTTTCAAGTACAATTTTATATTTAAAAGAAATACAGCCCAAGGCGAGCCGATATTTTTCCTCAAATTTGAATTTTAGTCATACATTAGTCATATACATATGATACTATATAGTTACTATATGAGTCAAGGCTCGAAAAAAGGAGAAAAATACTATGGTATGCACAACAACACCTACAGTAGAAAACGGAACTATCACCGAATATAAGGGAATTGTATCGGGCGAAATAGTAGCCGGCATAAATTTCATCAAGGACTGGGGAGCATCTATACGCAACTTCGTAGGCGGCCGCTCGGCAGGCTATGAGGAGGAGCTGATTAAGGCGAGAGAAGAAGCACTGTCCGAGATGCAGTCGAGAGCCGCACAGATCGGTGCTAATGCAGTGGTCGGTGTAGATGTTGACTACGAGGTACTCGGCCAGGGCAATATGCTCATGGTATCAGCCACAGGTACAGCCGTGGTTGTCAGAGATAAATAATCGATTTCACAAAAAATGCAAGACCGCAATCAAATCGGTCTTGCATTTTTTATTGCTTATTTTTCTATTCTCTTTTTTACATACTCATAGAGTATATCACCGGTGGCGTCGATACCCAATTTGGAGGTGTTGATTACCAAATCGTAGTAGCGTGAGTCACCCCACTTGTCCTTGCTGTAACGGTTGTGGTAGGACTTACGCTTTTTGTTATTCTTTTGGATAAGTTCACACGCCAAATCTGCCGGAATATTCTCCACATCACAGATACGACGGATTTTTGCATCCATATCGCCGGTAACAAAAATCGGAATAAGATTAGGATTATCCTTTAGTACATAGCTCGCACATCTGCCCAGAGCAATGAAAGATTCGCCTGCCTCGGCGTGCTGTTTCAAAAAGTCAAACTGCATCTGAGCGATAACATCCTCAGGAGAGTTGCTGTATCCGTCTACCGAACGGGAAAGGAGCGGGTTGCGAGGCTTTTCGTCATACTTTTTGAATTTTTCAAAATCCAAATTCTTTTCTTCGGATATGTATTTAATCATATTCTTATCATATACTTTTACATTCAGCAGTTCAGCCAGCTTGTAGGCGATAACTCGACCACCTGAGCCGTACTCTCTGCCTATGGAAACGATAAATTGCTTCATATGCTTCTCCTTAGAAATATCTGAACTTAATTACTGCCATTGCTATCAACAAAACGATAGCGGTAGCAGGGATAGCTGTCTTACAATATTTGCCCCATCCTACAGGGTGTCCCGCCTTAGATACTACCGAGGTACCTACAACATTAGCCGACGCACCGATAGGTGTTGCGCTTCCGCCGATATCCGTACCGATGGACAGTGCATAGGCGAGAACACCCAGGTCTGCTCCGGTGGTTGTGGCTGCAAGGCTCTTGATGACCGGCACCATTGTAGCAGCAAAAGGAATGTTGTCCACAAATGCACTGGCAATAGCGGAAATCCACATAATGATGAATACCATTGCGATAATGTTTCCGTCACAAATCTTTTCAATAAAGGATGCAATCTTTTCTAGAATACCGGTCTGTTCCAAACCGCCTACTACGACAAAGAGTCCCACAAAGAAAAGCAGTGTCTTATAGTCAACCTTTTTCAGTATAGTGCCGATATTCTTATATGATGTGATAAGAGTTATAGCGGCAATGAATACGCCGATGAACGCTACGGTCAGTCCCGTCTGTGCGTGTGTAACCAGCATAACAACTGCAATCAAAAAGATGATTGTGCTGATGATAAAGTCTTTTTTGTTCTCTATAGCGTCGGCAGGGTTTGGATACGCAGACGAGTCAATTTTTTCGCCTGCATTGGCTGTAAGCTCCCTTTTGAAAGCAAAGAAGAAGAAAATAATAACAAAAACCAATGCGATACCTGCGATAAGACCTGTGTTTGTGAGAAAGTCTGCAAAGCTGTAGCCGAGAGCGGTGCCGATGATAATGTTAGGCGGGTCACCGCACATTGTAGCTGAGCCGCCCAAGTTAGCGCAGAATATCTCAGCCAAAACCATAGGCACAGGGTTAAATTTCAACAGCTGTGACAGTTCTACCGTAACTGCCGCAAGGAAGAGAATAACAGTGATACTGTCGATGAACATAGAGAGTACTGCACTCATAATCATAAAGGTGACGAGTATAGGCATAACCTTGTACTTGACCGCCTTTGCGATGGTGAGACACAGCCAACGGAAAAATCCGGCTTTTGCCATACCCTCTACCATAACCATCATACCGGCTATGAAGATGATTGTCGCCCAATTTATGCCGCTTGAGTTCTCGCTGCCCTGGCCGCTTGTGTGCCAAAATTCAGCTGTAAATATGCTCTTGATGTTGAGCGTTTCCATAATTGCACTCGGACTTTTCATACAAATTCCGAACACAACGATGATAGTTGCGAGGCCGCAACTCAGTGTAATCCAGTGGCGTGGTATTTTGTCAATAATAATCAAGGCGAACATTATTACAAATATAGCCACTGCAAGTATTTGTGCTACCATATTTTTACCTCAATTCATCTTGCTAAAACCTATTATATACTTTTTTCTTCTTTTTTCAACAAAAAAGTAGAAAAATTCCCTCGACACAGAGTCTGCCGAGGGAAAACAAAATATGTTTATGCCGCTTTTGGTGCATTTTTCAGACCTAACAGTGCAAGGATTGCGGAGTATATTTCTTCGGCGGTCATATTACAGCTTATGCGGCTGCCCACAAAACTCTTGTTTTTGTCATTGATTCCGTTTACAAACTTAACAGACACACCACCGTCGGCACTCCACTGTCTGAGGTTTTCGTTAAAATCATCTATGAGAATACAGTCACCGTCGATTCTTTTGCCTGTTACATCTGTGACTGCGTCGGATTTTTCCTGCTCATCGCCGTTGACCATAACAAACTCACTGTCAAAAAGATAGGGCATATATTCGTCTCTCCATTCCAACTTTTCCCTAACAGAATATTTGAACTCTTTTGGGTACACCTTTGTGAGTACGCACACACGAACACCCAGGCTGTCACAGTTTTCTGTCAGCATTTCCAAAGCGGACAGCATATTGTCCTGGGGCGACAGATTTCTGAAATATCCCTTCTTTGTCATATCCTCAGCCGTGCAGTCCTTTTTGTATTCAGCCAAAACTCCATCCATATCTACAAATATCTTTTTCATACAAAAACCTCCGTGAGTTACTTTTTCTCTGTGACTACATAGTACAACAAATCGGACTCATACACAATACCGTCTGAAGTGACAGTCCAAAAAAGCGGACTGTCCCCCGCACTTTACAAAAGCGGAAATAAATGATAAAATAGTCAGAAATGAAACAGATAGATTTGACAACAGGCAACATAACCAAAAAGCTGTGGGCGTATGGGTATCCGTCCCTATAGGTTGGTTCTTGGCAGACGGAGCAGGAATAATCTACGGAACAACAAGCAACCGCAAGGCAGAATGGAGTAAATAATGAAAAAGTCACTGAACGGAAAATGGAAATTTAGAATGTGCGGTCAAACAATGTGGAAAGACGCAGCAGTGCCCGGCTGTAATTTCTTAGACCTGATGAAAAATGGAGACATTCCCGACCCCTTTGTAGGTACAAACGAAAAAGACGTAGAGTGGGTAGGCGAAAAGGATTGGGAATACAAAAAATCCTTTATTTTGACTAGAGAAGAAATCGAGAGCGACGATATTCTGCTCAACTGTAAAATGTTGGATACCGTCTGCGATGTGTATGTGAACGAAAAGCTCTTGTTCTCCGGTGATAACTGCTTTTTGGCGTACAGCGAGTCGGCTAAAAATTTACTGACCGAAGGCGAAAACGAGATAAGAATACTGTTCCGATCCCCAGTAAATTATGTAGCGAAAAAATATAAGGAGTGCCCCACTCCGGTGAATTCTAACGGACAAAACGGAATAGTTCATATCCGCAAGCCCCAGTGCCATTTCGGCTGGGATTGGGGACCTGTTCTTCCTTGCAGCGGAATAACAAAGGATATAGAGTTAGAATTTGTACAGGGCGGCAGAATAGACTATCTGTCTGTTACCCAAAGTCTAAGCGGCGACAGTGCGGAAATTTGTGCAGAGGCAGACCTTACTGCCTACGACGACTGCGAGTGCAAAATAACGCTGACATATCCTGACGGAACAAAGAAAACCGCACAGGGCAATCAGACAAAATTCATTGTGGACAATCCTGAGCTGTGGTGGACAAAGGAACTGTCGGGCAAGGACAGCCAGCCGCTGTACACTGTTACTGCCGAGCTTGTACATAACCAAAAGGTCACCGACAGTGCGGAGAAAAAGATTGGCATACGCACCATTGAGCTGAACAGAGAGCGAGATGAATACGGCAGAAACTTCCAATTTGTACTCAACGGCGTACCGCTGTTTATAAAGGGCGCAAACTATATTCCGCCGGACAGCTTCATTACCCGCTTCGACAGCAAAAAGCTGGTGTATATGATAGACTCTGCTCTGTTTTCAAATATGAATATGCTGCGAATTTGGGGCGGCGGATATTATGAGAGCGATGAGTTCTATGACCTTTGCGACGAAAAGGGAATACTCGTATGGCAGGATTTTCAATTCGCATGTCAGGCATATCCTTTCTTCGACGAGGCATTTTTAACCAATGTAAAAAAAGAAACAGAATACAATGTAAAGAGGCTGTGTCACCATCCGTCTCTCGCTGTTTGGAACGGAAACAACGAGATAGAAGATATGCATATGGCTTGGGTTCATATGAAAAAGTATGTGGATTGGACAGAAAAATTCTTCTATCATATACTTGAGCCTGAAATCAGAAAGTATGACAAGACTACCCCTTATACCCCCGGCTCGCCTATCGGAGAGAGCCACAACTACGGCGTAAGCAGTGACAATGTGGGTGATACTCATTTGTGGGGAGTATGGCATGGACTTAAACCTATGGACTATTATCGTAAGCGAATGACTCGCTTTTGCAGTGAGTTCGGCTTTGAGAGTCTGCCGGATATGAAAGCCATTGAGCAGTTTGCCGAGCCAAAGGATTATTCTCTCAACGGAGAAGTCTTTACCGCTCACCAAAAGTGTGCCAACGGCAATGACAAGATGATATACTACATTGCCTCCCGATTCAATCTTCCCAAAAAATTCAGAGACTATGTTTATTTGTCCCAGGTTACCCAAAATGAGTGCATTGCAGATGCAACTGAGCACTGGAGACGGAACAAGGGCAGATGCAACGGCTCTATGTATTGGCAGTACAACGACTGCTGGGGAGTATGCTCTTGGTCAAGTATGGACTATTATGGCAACTATAAGGCTCTCCAATACGGCGCACGCCACTTCAACGCACCTCTGAGCATATCTGCCGAGGACACAAAGGATTACATAAAAGTATTTGTACTCAACGACTTGAGAGAAGAAAAAGTTGTAGATGCAGAATATGTTATATTCGGCTTCTCCGACGGAATACTAAAGAGAGAACGGAAAACTGTTTGCGTATCTGCTTTGCAGAACGAGTGCGTATTCAATCTCGATACAAAGGCGCTGAAAAAGGAATATGACGCAAAGAACTGCGGCTTAGCCGTGAGACTGTACAGCGACGGCAAAATGATACAGCAAAAGACTGTTCTCTTTGACAAAGAAAAAAATCTCAATTTCCCAAAAGCAAAGCTGAGAACGAAGATAGAGATTTTGAACGACGGACTGAGAATAACTGTGGGCAGTGACAAATTTGCCCGTATGGTGCGGGTTGAAAGCAAAAAATCAACACTTCCTTTCAGCGACAATTTCTTTGATATTTTGCCTGGGGAGAGCAAAACGATAACAATTAAGGCAGACGAAAATATGAGCCTTCGCTGTTTGGCAGAGAGCATATTTGTATACAGCTTGACCGATATACAGTTCAGCAAAAATATTCTGTCCACTAAGTTCAAACAGCTAAAGGTGTATATGTCCCCCACAAACATAGGCAACGCCGTATATCACGGCAAGCTCTCAAAGGATACAAAGCTGACGGAGGAATAACATATGCTAAATTGCTTATTCGTAGGACTGGGGGGCTTTATCGGAGCTGTGATGAGATATGCTCTCGGACTTATTCCACTCAAAAATCCTCAGGGATTTCCTATCATTACACTGCTGATAAATGTTGTCGGTTCACTCGCAATCGGACTGATTGCTCTGTGGGCAGCAAAGAACAGCAATCTTGACTCAAGGCTCATACTTTTCCTAAAGGTAGGAATATGCGGCGGCTTTACCACATTTTCCACCTTTTCGTTAGAGACTGCCGGATTGATTAAGTCAGGCTCAATATTGACAGCAGTAATATACATAGTTGTAAGCGTAGCAGCAGGTGTAATTGCCGCTATGCTGCCCCAAATCATTACAAAGTAAAACAGAAAGGTGACTGATATGTGCACTGCGGCAACATACAAAACATATAATTTCTATTTCGGCAGAACGCTGGACTACGAGTTTTCCTACGGCGAGAGAATAACTATCACCCCAAGAAATTATCCGTTCAGGTTCATGTGCGGCAAGGAAATAAATGAGCACTATGCTATCATAGGAATGGCTCATATCGCCGAGAATTATCCACTGTATTACGAGGCGACTAACGAGGTTGGGCTGAGCATGGCAGGTCTTAATTTTGTGGGCAATGCCGTATATGCTCTGCCTGTGGACAATGATGAAAAAGACAATATAGCTGTCTTTGAGTTTATACCTTGGGTGCTGACACAGTGCTCGAGCGTAAAAGAAGCAGAGGTATTGCTTAGGAGACTGAACCTTACCGATACACCGTTTAATTCTAAGTTAGGCACGGCACAGCTGCATTGGATAATAGCAGACCAGGACAGCACGCTCACTGTAGAATCAGTGCAAGACGGACTGAAAATATACCCTAACCCTGTGGGTGTGCTCACCAACAATCCGCCTTTCCCGGAGCAGATGCAGAGACTGAACGATTATATGTCCCTGTCGCCAAAGCAGCCGGAAAACAAATTTGCTCCCGATGTGGACCTTGCTCACTACAGCAGAGGTATGGGCGCAATAGGACTGCCGGGAGATTTGTCTTCAGGCTCGAGATTTGTCAGAGCTGCTTTTGTGGCACAAAATTCAAAATCTCTTGCCGGCGAAAAAGAGAGTGTCAGCCAATTCTTCCACATATTAGGCTCGGTAGAGCAGCAGCGAGGCTGCTGTGAGGTAGCTGATAAAAAGTATGAAATCACAATATACACATCTTGCTGTAATGCCACAAAAGGAATATATTACTATAAAACTTATGACTGCCACACCATTCACGCTGTGGATATGCGCCGTGAGGATTTGAGTTCATCGTCACTCATATCTTACCCCGCTGTCCAGTCGGTAAACTTCAGTTTTCAAAACTGATAAGACATAACAAAACACCGTCGGTACACGATATGTGCACAGACGGTGTTTTTGTTTTCTATTTTGTTACGGCGTAGTTTAGGTAATCGTCGGTGATTTTGATAGGCTTGTTGCAGGCGAGCCATGTCAGCTTTTGGTCAAAGATTTTGACGAGATAACATATACGCTTATTACTTTTGCCGAGGCGTAGGTAGGCAACACTCTTGACGAGAGCTGCAAAAAATTTTTAACCTCAAAAAATTCTTTGACTGGGATACTCGAAAATTGCTGATATAAATGGTATAATAATAAAAAACTAATTGAGGTGCTTGTATGACACTGCAACAGCTAAAATATCTCGTGACCGTAGCCGAGTGCAAAAACATAACAGAGGCGGCTGAAAAGCTGTTTATATCCCAGCCCAGTCTGAGTGCGTCACTCCATAATCTTGAGGAAGAAATGGGTGTAACCGCTTTTGTCCGCTCCAACAAAGGAGTGGCAGTGACCAGAGAGGGAGAGGAACTGCTGTCCTATGCTCGTAATCTTTTGGAGCAGGCAGACATAATGAAAGACAGATTTTGCTCCGACAATAACAGAAAGCCTAAGTTTTCGGTATCGTGTCAGCATTATTCCTTTGCGGTCAATGCCTTTGTTGATGTTGTGAACGAGTATGATGCAGACGAATACAGTTTTATCCTCCGTGAAACTCAAACGGGCGAAATTATAGATGATGTAGCAGGCGGAAACAGCGAAATCGGTGTGCTCTATCTGTCCGAAAGCAACGAAGAGGTGCTCACAAAACTGCTCAAAAAGAACGACCTTTTGTTTGAGGAAATATTTGTTGCGTCGCCGCACATATTTATCAGCAAGAATCATCCGTTGGCTGAAAAAGATAAAATCACATTAGATGAGCTGAAGGCATATCCCTATCTTGTATATGAGCAGGGCGAGCGAAATTCGTTCTATTTCAGCGAGGAGTTTTTGAGTGTAATGGATATGCCGAAAACTATTCAGGTTCGTGACAGAGCCACTCTGTTCAATCTTGCGATAGGACTGAATGGCTTTACCGTAAGCTCGGGAGTAATCGACAAGGAGCTTAACGGTGAGGATATTATTGCAAAACCGCTGATTATGGATTGCTCTATGCGCATAGGCTTTATACGAAAGAAGAACATAATCCTGTCACGATACGCCTCGTCATACATAGATGCACTGAAAAAGCGTACTGCCATAGCTTAAAACTATGAACAACATATGGTTTTAAGTATTTTTCAAAACAGCATTTGCGTGCTAAACTGTACTCATAACAAATGAAATCTAAACAAACGAAAGGACAGATAATTATGAGTACACTTAAAACACCGTTCAGATACGACTTTGTTGGCAGCTTTCTCAGACCGCAGGCTCTGAAGGATGCAAAAAGAGATTTCAGCGACGGAAAAATCACAAAGGAAGAATATGACAAAATCGTAAATGATGCAATCACAAAGTTGGTATCAAGGCAGAAAGAACTTGGCTACCACGACATTACAGACGGCGAATTCAGACGCACTTTTTGGCATCTCGATTTTATGTGGGGATTCGATGGCGTAGAGCACGAGGCAACAGGCGGCGGAGTTCCGTTTGCCGGCGAGCTTGCAGTTCTTGATGACACATATTTGGTTGGCAAAATCAAAGCAAAGGCTCACCCGTTTGTTGAATACTTCAAATTTCTCAAGCAATTTGAGGACGAAAATACTGTAGCAAAATACACTATTCCTGCACCGGCTCAGACATATCTTCAGTTTACAGTGCCCGGCAATATCGAAAAGACCAGCAAGTTCTACGCTACCGACGATGAGCTTATCGAGGACATTGCAGTCGCTTATCGTGATGTTATTGCTCAGTTTCACGAGGCAGGCTGTCGCAATCTTCAGCTTGATGACTGCTCATGGGGCTCTGTACTCGGTGACGACGCAGAAGTATTCGGCGTAAGTGCTGAGGAATACAAAGACAAGCTGCTCAAGGTGAACAATCTCGCATTAGAGGGCAGACCAAAGGATATGGTAATCACTTCTCACATCTGCCGAGGAAACTATCACTCCACTTACTTTTCCACCGGAGCATATGACAATGTGGCAGATTGGGTGTTCGCAAGAGAAAATGTAGACGCTCTCTTGCTTGAATACGATGATGAGCGTTCGGGCGGATTTGCTCCTCTCGCAAAGCTCTCACCGGACAAAAAGGTTGTACTGGGTCTGATAACCACAAAGTCTCCTAAGTTGGAGGACAAGCAGACCGTATTGGACAGAATCAAAGATGCAGAAAAATATGTTCCTTTGGACAGACTTTGCCTAAGTCCACAGTGCGGCTTTGCTTCTTGCGAAATCGGCAACAAACTTACAGAGGAAGAACAGTGGGCTAAACTCAATTTAGTGAAAGAAATTGCAGATGAAGTTTGGGGCTGATTTCTCGATTTTTTGCGGCAGAAATAAGATAATTTGTTAAATATTGTCTATCTTTCGCCCGATTTTATTGACATAAAAACTACCGATATATAATCAGCTTATAAAAGCAAAAACCGTCCCACATTGTGCAGTGCACAGGTGGGGCGATTTTGGTTTGTACTATATACTATTGTCTGTAAGTAGTGAGGAAATCGCCGAGCTTATTCATAGCCTCGTTCAATACCTCTACTCTCGGCAGATAAACAACTCTGAAGTGGTCGGGTTCCTGCCAGTTGAATCCGCCGCCGTGAACAATCAGTACCTTCTTTTCTCTCAAAAAGTCGAGGGCAAACTGCTCGTCGTCGGTGATGTTGAATTTCTTTATATCAATCTTCGGGAAAGCATAAAAGGCAGCCTTTGGCTTTTTTACGCTGATTCCGGGGATACTGTTGAGAGCATTGTACACACACTCTCTCTGCTCGTAGATTCTGCCGCCGGGCAAAAGGTACTTGTCGACGCTTTGGTAGCCTCCGAGAGCGGTCTGCACTATAGATTGAGCAGGCACATTTGAGCACAGTCTCATATTAGACAGCATATTGATGCCTTCTATATAGTCTGCGGCAATTTCTTTGTTTCCGCTGAGAACCATCCAGCCTATTCTGAATCCGGCGATCATATGTGATTTTGACAGTCCGCTGAATGTTACGCAGAAAAGGTCCGGTGCGAGTGAAGCAATAGAGATATGCTCCTGACCGTCCATAACCAGTCTGTCATATATTTCGTCAGAGAAGATGATGAGATTATTTTCACGAGCGACCTGAACAATTTGCTCCAAAACCTCTTTCGGATACAGCGCACCGGTAGGGTTATTTGGATTTATGATAACGATAGCCTTTGTCTTAGGCGTAACTTTTTTGCGGATATCGTCTATATCGGGATACCATTCCGACTCCTCATCGCATATGTAGTGGACTACATTGCCGCCTGCGAGAGTAGCTGTGGCTGTCCACAGAGGATAGTCGGGGGACGGAATGAGTATTTCGTCACCGTCATTGAGCAACGCCTGCATACAGAGATTGATTAGTTCGCTGACGCCGTTGCCGGTGTATATATCGTTTACCGAAACATTGGGGATTTTCTTTAGTTGAGCATATTGCATTATCGCCTTGCGGGCAGAGAAAAGACCTTTTGAGTCCGAATATCCCTCGCAGTCCTTAAGTTGATGCTGCATATCGTGTATAACTTCATCGGGAGTTCTAAAGCCAAACGGCGCAGGGTTGCCGATATTCAGTTTGAGTACATGGGTACCCTTTGCTTCCATCTTTGCCGCTTCGTCAACAACGGGTCCTCTTACATCATATA
>URJF01000040.1 GCA_900548085.1 uncultured Oscillospiraceae bacterium
AAACAGAGGTACACTCCACTCAATCACACTGGAAAATCTCTTTATCCACAATGTAAACGGAAATGTGTACAACAAGCATATGAACAACGGCGGAATATACATAACCGCCTTTAAGCCTGCCGACGAGAGTGCCACAGGCGTTGCACGCTATGACGGCGTAACCGTAAAAGGATGCTGCGTGCGCAATGTCAGCAGATGGGGTATCGCTGTGGGCTACACATACAAGGCTAATGAATTTGCCACAAAATATCTTGAGATTGATACTTTCAAAAAATACGGAAACGAAAATATCACAATCAGCGAAAATTATGTAAAAGAGGCAGGCGGTGACGCAATCACGCCTATGTACGCACTCTGTCCTACCGTTGAGCACAACACGGCAGACTCCTGTGCTACGGAAATGAACGACCGCTACTACCGCTATGCAGGCAAGCGCATGGGCAAGGTTGCCGCTGCAATATGGCCCTGGAAGTGCAAAGATGCGCTGCTCATGTTCAACGACTGTGTGGACACAAAGTTGAACCAGGATGGCATGGCTTATGATGCAGACTCAGGCGACGGCACAAGATACGAATACAACTATTCTCGTGCAAACGAGGGCGGCTGTATTATGTTTTGTTTGCAAGAGGCGGTCAACAACACATTCGTGCACAATGTCAGCTACAAAGACCTCGGCGGCATTGTCACTCCGTCAAAAAATCCGGACGCATATATAGCCGAAAACGAGTTCTATATCCTAAAGGGAGTACCCTTTAGGCGAAGCAGAAACCACGGCAAAATGACTCTGAAAAACAACAAGATAACACATATAGAAAAATAAAAGAAAGGCTAAATATTTTATGGCAAACAAAGGCAGAGTTACCATTCCTACCGATATGGATGTGGTAAAAGAAACACTTGAGATTATGGACGAATGGGGTGCAGACGCTATCCGTGACTGCGACGGTACAGAGTTTCCGCAGGAGCTGAGAGATACCGGAGCTAAGGTTTATGCCACATATTACACCACCAGAAAAGACAACGAATGGGCTAAGGCTAATCCCGACGAGATTCAGCAGATGTACATTATGACCACATTTCACACGGCTACGGACGATGTGCTAAAAATTCATCTGATGGATCACCTCTATCCCGATATGCTGAAGGTAAACAACCGTGATGATATCAAGAGATGGTGGGAGGTTATTGACCGCACCACAGGCGATCCGGTATTCACAGACGACTGGTCATATGATGAAGAGAGCGGAAACGTGGTTATCGCCCCTACCAAAAAGTTCCACGAGTACACAGTCAGCTTTTTGGCTTATATTATGTGGGACCCGGTGCACATGTACAATGCCGTGGTAAACGAGTGGGATGTTGAGCCGCAGATTACATTTGATGTTCGTCAGCCAAAGACAAAGGCACACTCTATGGAGCGTCTGCGCAAGTTTTTGGACACCCACGACTATGTGGATGTAGTGAGATTCACCACATTTTTCCATCAGTTCACACTCGTTTTTGACGAGCTCGCAAGAGAAAAATATGTGGATTGGTTCGGCTATTCCGCTTCTGTCAGCCCATATATTCTTGAGCAATTCGAGCAGGAGGTAGGCTACAAGTTCCGCCCAGAGTTCATCATCGACCAGGGATACATGAACAACACATACCGTATTCCATCTAAGGAGTTCAGAGATTTTCAGGCATTTCAGCGCCGTGAAGTTGCTAAGCTCGCCAAGGAAATGGTAGACATTGTCCACGAGTACGGCAAAGAGGCTATGATGTTTATGGGCGACCACTGGATAGGCATGGAACCGTTTATGGATGAATTTGCCTCCATCGGTCTCGACGCAGTGGTAGGCAGTGTAGGCAACGGTGCCACACTCCGCCTTTTCAGCGATATTAAAAATGTAAAATATACCGAGGGCAGATTTTTGCCGTATTTCTTCCCGGATGTATTTTGTCCGGGCGGGGATCCAATAAAAGAGGCAAAGGTGAACTGGGTTACCGCTCGCCGTGCTATTCTGCGCAGCCCTATCCAGCGTATCGGCTACGGTGGATATCTTAAACTCGCTTTGCAGTTCCCCGACTTTGTAGAATACATTAAGTCAGTGTGCGACGAGTTCCGCACCCTCTACGACAACATTCAGGGTGTTACTCCGTATTGTGTTAAAAAAGTAGCAGTGCTAAACTGCTGGGGCAAAATGCGCTCCTGGTCTAACCATATGGTACACCACGGTCTCTACTACAGACAGAACTATTCCTACTTCGGAGTTATCGAAGCACTCAGCGGTGCACCGTTTGATGTTTCATTCATCAGCTTTGATGACATAAAGAACAATAAGGATTTGCTCAAGGATATTGATGTTATCATCAATGTGGGCGATGCAGACACAGCACAGACCGGCGGCGAATACTGGTGTGACGAAGAAATTATCACTCGCATTAAGGAATTTGTATACAACGGCGGCGGATTTATCGGCGTAGGTGAGCCTGC
Source organism: uncultured Oscillospiraceae bacterium (assembly GCA_900548085.1). Taxonomy (GTDB): domain Bacteria; phylum Bacillota; class Clostridia; order Oscillospirales; family Acutalibacteraceae; genus Eubacterium_R. Next base: position 2,477 of record URJF01000040.1, read on the forward strand.
CGCTCACCATTGGCAAGGCAAGTTCTTCCAACTGGATGACATTCTCGGCGTGGAGGAAGAAAACGGCTTTACTCTCAACACCCGCAGATACAACACCGAGGAACACAGAGACCACTTTATCCTCGCAGACGCAGACGGCGAAGTGGACTTCGGCGAGGGCAAAAAGAACATTGTAGCTCTGGAGGGCACTACTGTACTCATTCAGAACGCTACCGAACTTCCCTTTGCAGTCAGACACGCAGAGGAAGTACAGATGGCTGTCAAATCATTCGGCAAGGGCAGAGGCGTCTATATCAGCGGTCTGCCATACAGCTTCAAGAACAGCCGTGTGCTCTACCGTGCAGTCCTTTGGTCTTCTTCTTCCGAAGATGAGCTTCACCGTTGGTACTCCACTAACTATAATGTAGAGGTTCATGCTTATGTAAAGAACGGCAAATATTGTGTAGTCAACAACACATATGAGCCACAGGATACTACAGTCTATGTCGGCGACGGCAACAGCTTTGATCTGCATCTGGACGCTAATGAAATCAAGTGGTACCAAATCTGACGAAATAACAAAAACAGCTTTAGAGAACAAAAACTCTAAAGCTGTTTTCTTTTTGCTGCAAAATAGTTTTAATCTAAGTCAACGGAGCCCTTAAACTCGGAGTCATCTTGGATATACTGCTCGTAGTTGCTGTTTTGGTACACCTTGATATACTCCACCTCAAAGTCATCGGCAGCCTTTGTGTCATCAAACTGACCTATCTTTTGACCGTGGGGGCCGTAGCCGTCGCACTTATGGTTAGACTCATATCGGGAGTGGACTGTCAGTTTTGAGTCCTTGACCTCCACCATATTAGGACACCAATAGCAAGCCTGCTCCGGCTTGTTTTTGTCATTGCTCTCCCATCGGATTGCGTGAGGAGAGTAAGTCAATATTTCTGTATTCATTTGCTTTCGAGCATTGATTTTAGGGCGCTCAAAAAAGCCTTGTCATTATCTGCAGTACGCTTTTTGGGGCCCTTTAGGTGTGCGCCTGCCATCCTTGCCTTTTTAGACTCATATCTTGTGGTTAGGAGCATAAACAAATTTTTGTCGTCAATTATCATTCCGTTTTGAGTAATGGGCCTACCGCCCTTTGACAACACCATTGCCGCAAGACCGTAATCCTGGGTAACAACTATATCGCCGTCGGACACTCTGTTGACTAAGAAAAAGTCAACGCTGTCAGCACCCTTAGACACAGTTATCACCTCGGCATAGTCACTGCTCATTATATGGCTCGTGTCGCAGAACAGAGTTACCTCCGTGCCATGCTCCTTTGCTATGGCGATTGTCTCTTTTACTACCGGACAGCCGTCGGCATCTACTAATATTTTCATATGCAGAGCCTTATTTGTTCCAACAGTCAATTTGGGTTCTCAGCCAATCCACCCATTTGTCGATGCCTTCGCCTGTTTTTGCACTGATGAAAAACACCTCGGCTTTTGGGTTGAGCTTTTTGATACGCTCCACCACAGCCTCGTCATCAAAATTGAACACGCTCTTGGTGTCGATTTTGTTTATCAGCACGCAGTCACAAACTGAAAACATAAGGGGATATTTAAGCGGTTTATCATCGCCCTCGGGAACTGAAAGTATCATTGCATTCTTGCTTGCGCCGGTGTCAAATTCGGCAGGGCATACAAGATTTCCGACATTTTCAAGCACAACAAAATCAAATTCGTCAGCACCGAAGGAATCGAGTCCCTGCTTTGTCATTCCGGCGTCAAGATGGCACATACCGCCGGTGTGGAGCTGTATTGATTTTGCACCTGTTTCGCTGATTGCTTTTGCATCTACATCCGAGTCAATGTCAGCCTCCATTACGCCTATTTTGTACTCGTTTTTAAGTGCCGCAATAGTGGCTTTCAGCGTAGTTGTCTTGCCTGAACCGGGTGATGACATGAGATTAAGCAAAAATGTGTGTTGCTGCTTAAGCTGCTGTCTGACCTTGTCGGCCTCCTTGTCATTATTTTCAAATACCGACCTTTTTATTTCTATTACTTTGTAATCGCTCACAGTAATTCTCCTTGCGCAATTTTTATCTATATTCTATATTTAGCATACTTTATTGTCAAGGCTTGTTACACAGGATTTTTCGTCCTTATATGGTAATTTTGACCAAAAATTATTTTTTAATTGGAAAAATTTATTTAATGGTGGTATAATGTATATATTAGGAGGGAATAAAGTGGATAAAGAAAAAATAAATATCGGCGACTATGTTATCTATGCCACAAAGGGTATCTGCGAAGTGACCGATATAGAGACTAAAAAATTTGACCGTGACGAAAAGGAATATTATGTTTTTGCTCCCGTATATGACAGAAGGTCCACATATTTTGTTCCTGTAGACTACAATCCCGAAAAGGTACATATAAAAAGTGCCATCACTGTAGACGAGGCTAATTGTATTCTCGCAGATTTTGACGACACCGAGGCGGCACAGTGGATAAAAAATCCAAACGAGCGCCGTCAGGCATTCGACCTGATATACAGAACAGGCGAGCGCAAAGACATTATCGGTGTAATAAAAGCACTGAAGCACCATTCCGACGAACAGCACAAAATAGGCAAACAGCTCTACGCCACGGACGAAAAGATACTCAGAGGTTGCAAGCACCTCATATTTGATGAGCTTGCATTCGTACTTGACAAAGAGCCAAAGACTCTTGCTCAAAGTTTGGGATTTTAACTCAATATTTTACAACAAAGCTCCCGACAGTATTTGTCGGGAGCTTTTGTGCTATATCAGACTTAGTTTTTCATGTTTATGTTGATATAGCTAAAAGACTGTGATAATATAAAATCAAATATGTTTTAGGAGAAAACTATGAAAAAATTACTAAGCATTTTATTATCTGCGGTAATGGCAATAGCCATAATGCCACTGTCTCCCGCCGGCACATTCGCCGAGGAAAACACATTTAACGACTTACTGCCGGATTGTGGAGAAAATATGCAAACAGGCGAAACCGGCAGTGTTTATTCCTACCGTTTTGTTGCAGAAAAAGACGGCGTCTATTCTGTTACAGAAAAAGCGACTGACGGCAGAGTAACTCTGCACAGCACATCACTGGAGCTCTATACCGACGACTACAGACCTTCGGATGATGCACATATCTACTACTACAATATGAAAAAAGGGCAGGAGCTTAAGATAGAATTCACCTGCAGTGCAAATACCATAGCTACCGTTGTCAGACGGAGTGTAGACACTGTTTCCGACGGTGACGAATTCGACTTTACCGGAGAGTATGACCGCTCATTCATTATCCCAAACAGCTATGAATACTATGGCAATGTTAAATTTGCTGCAGAAACTCCTCGTGATTCCGCCGGCAATCCTATTTTTGAAGCTCGCTACAGACTGCTCAAGGCTTTGTCAACAGACGGAGATAACGGCTCTGTGTATCTCGACCGCAAAGATGTGCGTGTGAACTCAGCCATAAACATCAGCCCGTCGGGTGAGTGGAGCGACTGTTTCATACTGAATGTATATGCTGACGGCTCAAGCACCACCATAGGCGATCCAGCCACAACACGCTCTAAGGTTAAGTTCATCAAGATGGAAAACTACAATACAGACAGCGTTACATTCAATTTGGTGAAAAATCCCGAGCCTATTTATGAAAGCTCAAACTGCTTTAAGGAAACAGACGCATCGGGCAATACATACAACAAATACTACTACAGAAGTTGTGACTATTTGAAATCGGTCACAATAGACTTCGGCAGCGGAAATACAACCGAAATTCCGTCCGACCTTTTGCCATACGATGAACCGAACCCATACAGCAAGTACACGGGACTGTATGTGAGTTACACCGATACTCAGGCAGACAGTCACTGGTCAGTGGGCACCAACTATTTCACCGCCAAAATCGGCGAATATAATACTGAACAGATACCCATTGTCATTAAGAACGCATCGGATTTGGAGAGCTTTTCTCTCTACGAAGAAAAGAGCGTGCCTTATCGTGCCAACACTCGATACTTCGGCTACTACTCATTCACTCCCGACGAGGACGGAGAATATACAATAACCATTGAGGATATGAACTGGGAGTCCTATGACGAAGTCGGCGTTATCGCAGGCAGTCAGCAGTATGATATCAGCCGAAGCTACTATCTCACCGGTGACAAAAGCCGTGAGTATGTGACAGAAAATATAAAGATGACCGGCGGAAAAGCATATCCCATCACCTTTGTATTTATGCGCAACGGTAGCGGAGACGGCACTATCAAACTGTCTGTTAAAAAGCGTGTACCCGTATCTTCCGTAAAAGCAAATGTTAAGACTGATGCACCAAAGCTTGTTTACGGCGTGAACAAAACGAACGGCAAATACAACTACAACATATCTGAATACGCAGACAGCGTGGATGTAACCTATACTGACGGAAAAACCTGCACCTTTGCTTATGATAAGAATCAAAAAAAGTACATTTCTTCTGCCGACAAAAAGTATTCGTCATACAGTATATTTGTTACAGACAATCAAACGATGAGCATATGGAATGTAGGCACCAACGAGGCTACCCTCGAGATCGGCGAAAAATCTGCCCAGGTGCCTATCGAGATGATTGCACCAGAGGAGCTGCCTGCCATTACTTTAGGCACTGAGCAATCTATCGTCCTAAATTCTGACGGTGAATACAGCAAGATGTTCAGCTTTGCTCCTGCCGAAAGCGGTTACTATACATTCGATATTTCATCAATAAGACACAGTGATGATTGTAATATTGATGTGTCAGCAGAAATTTACGGTTATTATGACACTGTTGAGTCGGGTGCACCTCTGCGCCTTGTCGGCGGTCGCACATATGTGGTGTGCCTGTCAGCTCGCCATATCGGCAAATGCAATAACCACGACTACTCATCTGTAGGCGCAAAAGTGACGGTAAACAAGATGAGCCTGTACGACTCGGGCAACCTGAGCCTAAACAACACACAAACTGTCAGAATGAACAGCGCCGACTTTGTGGCAAACTACACATTCACTCCCACCAAAAGCGGTGTTTATGATTTTGACATTGCCACGGTCACCCACAGCGACGAGTGCAAAATCGATACCGATGTAAAAATTTACTACAAGGGCAAGGCACTTACCAACACGCTCTATGCCGGCAAAACATACGACATACTGTTTACCGCAAGTCACAATAATCTGCTTTGCAGCAACAAAATGTATTTTACACTTTCGGCATCAATCACTCCAAAGCTCCACACCATCATACCCGAGCCCGAGCCTGAGCCAACTACCACCACAACAACTACAACCACCACTACGGCTAAACCGACTACTTCCACTACCACAACAAAATCAACAACAACCACTAAGCCGACCGCAACAACTGCCCCAAGGACTACAGCCACTACTAAAAGAGTTGCTACCACAAAAAAAGTTACCACTACCAAAAAGGCAACCACCACAAAGGTTGTAGTAAAGGCGCCCAAGCCCGCTTCTGTCAAAAAGCTAAAAACAGGCAAAAAGTGTCTCACTGCCTACTGGTCAAAAATCAGCGGTGCGACCGGCTATCAGCTCCAATTCGCAACGGACAAAAAGTTCAGCAAAAACAAAAAGACCGTCACTGTTACTAAACAAAAGACAACCTCGGTCAAAGCCACAAAGCTGAAAGCGAAGAAAAAGTATTATGTGCGTATACGCACATACAAGACTGTAAAGGGCAAAAAGATTTACTCAAAGTGGTCTGCCGTAAAATCAGCCAAAACAAAATAATGCAGGCAACAAAAATAAGCCGCTGTGACTACTGTGTCACAGCGGCTTTGTCAGTCATTCAGTGGTTGATTACTTACCAAAAGGATAATTATAGTCGTCATCGCTATTCAAATCATTTCCTGATGTGGTAAGCATTTTAGCATCAGCCTCGAACTCAAGGAGCTCGGAAACAGGCTTTTGATACAACTGCTTCATAACTAACCCTCCCTAAATATTGTACTTTTATTCTATAATATGATAAAAAATAAATCAATATGTTTTACAAAATTTTTTTATTTTATTTTACAATAATAAAAATTCACTGTGCTCTCAGCACAACAAAATTGTCTTTTTTAGTGATATTATATAAAAATAAAAGGAACAAAGGAGATAATCACGGATACAACAAAGGCGAACAGCCTAAAGCAAAACCTTTTATTTTTGCTGCTGTCACGCAAATAGGGCATCTTTTTGCTCCAATAATTACAGTCAAACAACAGCAGCGGCGGAGCAATCAGGCAAAATCCCACCCACCATATCCACACAAGCGCCGTCGTATATTCCTTATCTTGGAGTGAAAAGCCCACACTGAATATTAAGTATAGAACAATGCTGATTATGTATATCGTTGACGGAATCTCCTGCCACAGCAAATCCTGCCTAAAGCCCGGCAGCTTGCTCAATGTGGCAGAAACACCGTGCCTTTTGACTGCACTTTTTAGCTGTGCGGCGGACTCATATCTCTTTGTGTCGTCTATTTGGGTGCATTTTCGTATTATTCTCGCAAATCTGCCGGCGGCAATTTCTTCGTAGGGATACCTGCCTGTCAGCATATAGTTCAACAATACTCCGACGGAATAAATGTCCGCCTCCGGCCCCGTCTGGTGAAAACCGAACTGCTCCGGAGCGGCAAACCCACGAGTGCCCAATATCTCCGTATCTCTGCCCTTATTCGCCTTTATCGTGCGGCTTATGCCGTAGTCTATGAGCTTCGGCTCCGGACAGAGCACAATATTGTTTGGAGTTATGTCCCTGTGGACTATGCCTGCACCGTGCAGAGCCGTGAGACCGTCGCATATTCCGCTGACCGTATCCTCGGCAAACTGAGCAGACACCGTACCGTGCTGTTCCAAATAGTCACAGAGCACTGTACCCTGTGCGTATTCTCTCAGTACATAATATTTGCCGTCGTCACAAAAAACATCGTAAACCTCAGCGAGATTATCCGACTTCAGATTTTTTATTCTTTCATATACCGGCACATCTCCGGCTGTGATTTCCTTCAGCACCTTCAATCTGTCCTCGTGGCAAACTAAAAATGTGGCGTCACTGAGTTTTCTTATCATCACATAATCCATTGACAAATTCTTTCTCCTTTTGTACCATATAAGAGAGGTAATATTTATGAAAAAAACAACCGAACAACTGCTTGAGAGTCTGCGCAACAAACGAAGCTACAACGATTTTTTTAACGAGGAATTGGAAGAACTGTATTTTGCATCAGTCAGCGAATATCTTGAAACACTTGTTGTGCAAAAAGGTCTGAAAAAGGGCGATGTAATAACCCAAGCAAATCTCGACAAAAATTATGCCTACCAAATATTCAACGGAAATAAGAAAAATCCGTCACGCAACAAGCTGATTATGCTCGCATTCGGTATGCAGCTCACTCCCGAAGAAACCCGAAAGCTGCTAAAGATTGCCGGCTTGTCCGAGCTGTATATCCGTGTACCTCGTGACAGTGCCATTATCTTTTGCCTCGACAAAAAAATGACGCTCATCGATGCCAACGAAATGCTGGACGATTTGGGCTATGATATTCTTGAATAATAATAACAAAAACGGACTGTGACCTCAACATATCGAAGCACAACAGTCCGTTTTTTTGTACAACTGAGTCCTACGACTCCTTTTTCTTTTTGAATACAATCAGCTTTGAGAAAACATAGTTCAGAATAACTACTATTACTGCCACTGCCACCTTTGAATATATTCCGTCGGTGTAGAGTATTTTGGCAGTAATTCCACCGCTTTTCAGTATACCGAAAAATATGCTGTCAAAGCCTAATTTTGCCATCAGCGGCACTGCAACAATTTCCATAACCCCTGTTATGCCTCGTGATGCAACAAAGGATATTGCCTCTTTTATCACCACATCGGCTTTCCAGCTTTTTGATTCAAAAACCCACAGCTTGTTGGTTATGTAGGCAAAGGCTACAGCCAGCGCCCAACTGATTAGGTTGGAAACAAACACGCTCATTTTGCAGGCATTTGCAAGCAAAGCATATGAACCCCAATTTACTATTGTTGTCAGCACACCGAAAATAAGGTACATTATTATTTCTTTTGTGAATATTTTTTTCATCTTATGATTTCCCATACTTTCAGTATGTTATATTATCGGTAGTGATATATTCTATTCCTAAATCAAGGAGTTTTTGCATAACCTCTTTGTCATCTATGGTCCATGCACCCATTTTCAGACCTGCATCACGGCACTTTTTGATTATTTCGGCATCGTTTTCAAAATTCTTTTCCTTGTTGCCGTTAAAATCAATACCGCAGTTCTCTATAGATTTTGCAGTCTCAATATTCTCCTCGCTGACTTTTTGGGTAAGGAAGAACATAGGCACATCGGTAAGTTTGCGCATCTTTTCGAGATTTTCAGAATGGAATGAAATGAACACAACATTGCACTTATGGCTGTTTATACTCTTTACAATCTCGTCGTAATGCTCTGTATTGTTTTTGCCCTTAAGTTCAATTACGGCGGTCATATTATATTTTTCACATATCTCCAGATATTCATCCAGAGTCGTTATTGACAGGTTGGGATACTTATCTATGTTCACTCCGTTGTCTGTCTTGTGGGACTTCAGCTCGTCATAGGTACACTTTTCGATAGATTTTGTAAAATCCATCATTCTATAGGTGTTCACATCGTGCTGAATTACCCACACGCCGTCCTTTGTGCGATATATGTCGCACTCGGCGCCCCAAAACTTGTTTTCTCCTGCCTCTTGAAAAGCCGGTGCTGTGTTTTCGGGAGCGACTGCTCTAAAGCCTCTGTGGGCGATAATCTTTGTATCCTTTGTAGCAATACCCTCGGAGGATACTATCTCAAATGTGGGAGTGGTGCAGTACCAATGCAGAACGCCGAGACCTGCACATACTGTAGCTACCAGCAGAAACGCAATAATCGAAAGGGTTATTACGATTATTTTTTTCTTTTTTGACCACTTTTTCTTTGCTGTTTCACTCATTTTTATCCTCCTCCGATTTTGGCTCAAATTTTATTCTTTGACCTTCGTTTTCGATAAATTGATTTTCAAAATTCCAGTGTCCGCCTACGCCCTTAGCCTTGCAGCCTAACTCAAAATGCAGCTTTGCGATACCGAAATCTACGCTCTTATCCGAATACGGCTCTTTTACATATCCACTGAGTATTCCGTTTTCGTATCTAAACAGTACCGGCCGGCGATTCACTGCGCTGGGACCTTTTTCTACCATTTTCATACCGTAGGAATACTCCTCCGGCAGCTTTTCGTCACAGAACTCAAACATATCCTGATATGACTTATTCTTTTTGTGGGTAGCATTGTACATAGTCTTTTCCTTAAGACTGAACTTTTCGCCCACATATCCGATAGTTATTACTGCGTACAGCCTTTCCTCATTAGGAATATCTATCATACTGTACACCTTGTTTTCGTTATATGTTCCCGATACCCAGCAGGTGCCGAGGCCGTGGTACACACACTGGAGCACAATGCTTTCGCCGTAGTATCCGCAGTTTTCACGAGCCTTTTGGCTGTCCTCACCGCACACGGCTATCATAGAGAATTTTCCTCCGAAAATCTTAAAGGCGGGT
>URJF01000041.1 GCA_900548085.1 uncultured Oscillospiraceae bacterium
GACCTCATAGCCCTCCTCCAGAACAATCTGCGCCAGTCCGCTCATGCTTATTCCGCCTATACCTATAAAATGTACTCTTTTTGCTTCTTTGAGCAATGTATCTATATCTTTCATGGATTTCCTCCGTATTATTATCACTTACTTAACATTCATATTATACTACTTTTATGACCAAAAATAAACACCCTTTTTTACTTTGAGTCATAAAATATAAAAGGTGATATTGATGATAGGATTTTATATGCCCGATTCAGATGATATGCGTATTATCTATGCGGCAAAATACTTAGTTGATCACGGCTTCGAGCTGCGAAAAGATAAAAAATTTGCAGATTTTCAGCTGTATGGAATCAATCCGGATATAAGCACAATCAGTAGCGATATTCCTACCTTTGCCGGTAATATCAGCGGTAATAATATTTATGATTACACAAAGGAGGAGTCCTTTGCTTTGGAGAATGCTTATCTCACCGCAGAGGCGGCAGTGGCGTTGGTTGTAGATGAAACGGATTTTTCACTTTTTAATTCGAGTATTCTCATAATAGGCTATGGCAGAATTGCAAAAGCACTTTGTGCTTTGCTAAGGCCATATACACCTGATATTTCCGTCTGTGCAAGAAGCGGTCTCCAAAGACTCGATGCTTCTATGGGAGGTATAAGCACGCTCAATTTTGAAAATTTGGCTATTAAAAATTCGTATGATATTGTGTTTAATACCGTACCTCATCCCGTACTTAACGAAAAAGAGCTTTCTGCCTTGCCAAAGGGTACAATAGTAATTGATTTAGCGTCTTTTCCGGGCGGAGTGGATAAACACATTGCAGGCGCTTTGAGTATCAGACTGATTGAGGCGAGGGGATTGCCCGCCAAGTATTCACCAAATTCCGCAGGCGTAGTTGTAGCCAAGACCGTGATCAAGATGATTGAGCAAAAGGGGGTATTCAAATGAAAATAGGCTATTGTTTTACCGGCTCATTTTGTACATTTTCAAAATCAATAGAGGAGCTGAAAAAAATTGTGTCCGCCGGTCACTCCGTAGTGCCTATAATGAGCGAAAATGCGTATTCTACCGACACTCGTTTCGGCGATGCTAAAGATATACAGGAACAGCTTATCCAAATTACAGGTAATTCAATAATTCATACTATTTCTGCCGCTGAGCCTATAGGACCTAAAAAAATGTTCGATGTACTTATAGTGGCGCCTTGCACAGGCAACACTCTTGCCAAATTAGCCTCGGGTATTACCGATACTTCCGTCACTATGGCTGTCAAATCTCATTTGCGCAATTCCAAGCCGGTAGTTATCGGTGTTTCTACTAATGACGCTCTCGGAGCCGCCGCTAAGAATATCGGTATTCTCCGAAATTATAAAAATTATTACTTTGTGCCTCTCGGTATGGATGATTGTATAAATAAGCCAAAATCAATGGTCTGTGATTTTACTAAGGTTCTTTCCACTGCACTTCTTGCCGCACAGGGCAAGGAAGTGTCTCAAAAAATAATATAATTATGATTATAACAAAAAACAACATTGAGTTTTGCATTGCTCAATGTTGTTTTCTCATTACATTATAAGCCCGTTTTTGAATATGGATATTTCTCGGTATCCGTTTTGCTCATTTTTTGTTTTTTGACCGTTTGCTACGGATATGATTAGTTTTTCCAGTTCATCTGTCAGCTCGTCAGAGTTACCATCTAACATTCTGCCGGCATCAAAATCTATCCATCCGGGTTTTCTTTTGTAAAGTGATGTGTTAGAAGAAATCTTTATTGTAGGTACAGGTGCACCTAAGGGAGTGCCTCTGCCGGTAGTGAACAGTATTATTTGCGCTCCCGCGGCAGTTAGATTAGTGACTGATACTATGTCGTTACCGGGTCCGGTCAGTAGGTTCAGTCCGCTCTTTTCAGCTCTGTCTCCGTATTCGAGAATATCGGTGATTATACTGTCTCCGCCCTTTTGTACACAGCCTAAAGATTTTTCTTCCAGCGTTGTTATTCCTCCGTCGTGGTTGCCGGGTGACGGATTCTCGCTGCATTCCTGTCCGTTATCATAAAAATATTGCCTAAAATTGTTCAGCATAGCTACGCACTTGTTTAGCACATCTTTGTTTTCGCACCGCTTAAACAAAATGTCCTCTGCACCGAACATCTCAGGAACCTCTGTCAATATGGTGGTTGCTCCGCTGTCGGTCAGTATTTTATTGACCTTGCCGCATAGCCTATTTGCCGTTATTCCTGAAAATGCATCTGAGCCGCCGCACTTGTATCCTATTGTCAACTCGCTTATCGGACATACTTCTTTGCAGTCATTTTTGATTTCGTCGTATATCTCCCGAATTAACTCTTTGCCGGCGGCAATTTCGTCTCCCACATCTTGTGTGGTTAAGAATTTTATTCGCTTTTCGTCAATATTTCCGAGATATTTTTTGAATACATTTATGTTTGTATTTTCACAGCCTAACGACAGCACGAGTACACCGCCTGCATTTGGGTGGTGCACGATATTAGCAAGTAGTTTTCTTGTGTTCTCCTGGTCGTCATCCATCTGACTGCATCCGTAGGGATGGGTGTAGGCGTGTATTCCGTCACATCCGTCTCCGATTATGTTGGCTCCGATTTTTTCCAGAGCCACGGCAGTCTTGTTTACACAGCCTACAGTGGGTATAATCCATATCTCATTGCGTATTCCGACCTCGCCGTCTCTTCTTTTGTAACCTAAAAAGGTCTTTCCGTCACTTTTCGGAGCATAGACATTTCCGTTTGTGTGGATACCCTGTATCTTACCCTCTAGGTTTGTTTTCAGATTATGCTCGTGTACATAGTCTCCTGCCGAAATATCGCATTTTGCGTGTCCTATTGGATATCCGTATTTGATTATGTTGTCACTTTGTTTGACATCACTCAGCAGTATTTTGTGACCGAACGGTATGTCGCTCTTAGCCGTCAAATCTCCTATTACATCGCCCTTTTTTATGTCGGTCAGTGCAACAGCCACATTATCATTTTCGTTAATTTTGTATATCTTATTCATTTATTATTGTTTCGATTGCCTTTCGTATTTCGTGTTCGCTTATGTCATTGTACATAGCGGATATTTCACTCACAAATATCTTGTCCGTACTTAAATCAGTTCCCCAAAATTCTGTGTTTGCCAGTACTCGTTCCACTATATTGTCTTTGTTTGTAAAAAAGTCAGTAACTTTTTCGTCATCACGAACAGTATAGTTTCTTAAAGTTCCGCAGTGAGAGTAGAACGCTATCAGAGTTGCAAAAGAGAACATAAGGCTCTTGGGGTATTCTCCCTTTACTTTTTTGTACTCCAATATTGACGGTAGTACCCTTGTCTTGAATTTTGCCACTGAGTTAAGGGATATGTCCGAAAGTTTGTGGTCAATGTACGGATTGTCGAATCTTTCTTTTACTGCATTTATGAAATCGGTCAGTTCGTTTTCATCCATATCGATAGTTTGCCTAATTTCATCAAAGCATTGTGACATAAATTTGTCGTAAGCTTCGTCCTGAACAGTATCTCTGACTATATCGTGTCTGTTCATCAGTGCAGCGAGTACGGTGGAGGTGTGACCGCCGTTTAGTATTTTTACTTTTCGCTCTCTGTATCTCTGCAGTGATTTGGTGTATGTTATCGTATCCCGCTTAGGCAACTTGCTTTCAGCGTATTCGTCTGCCTCAATTACAAGATTCCTGTATGGCTCGCAGGCTACACTGCAAGGGTCTTCATCGCCATCAATGTGTCCTGTTACAATTCTGTCTACGAGAGTAGAGCAAAAATGGTTTTTCTCCACATAGTCGCTGAAATCCTTGCCGTATCCCCACAACTCACCGTAGCACAGTACACACCTTTTCAGTTCGGGACCATTGTTTTCTATCAGCTCAGCCGGCAGAAAAATTAGAGGCTTGCAGTTGCTTTTTTGCCTCTTGTTCAGCAAATAAGCAATTTTCCCGGGAAATGATATATTTGTATAATCTCCCTCGTTATCTTTGTCACAGAATGTAATTCCTGCTTCTGTTGTGTTCGATATTACATATTCTAAGTCATTTGAACAGAACAGTTCTTCTATCTTTTTTTGCTCCGTAACAGAATTTATAGCACGGCTGACGCAGGTAATGTGTACTCGTTCATTTATCACTTTACCGTTCAGTCTGCCCCGCTTAATAATATCATATTCGCAATTTTGTGCCTTGAGCTTATTGATGATTTTATCATTTTTTCTCGGCTGACATACCACAACCTTTTTGCCAAGCTCTTGTATGTACTCCTCTGCAAAGGCTCTCAAAAAGTTGCCCTCGCCAAATTGGATTATCTTTTCCATATTTATCACCGATGCAATTATATATTATATCTTTTCATATGTAAATAGTTGTGATATAATACTTTCCGGTGATTTTATGAATAAGATAACAAAAATAGTCCTGGCTGGTGCCGCTGATGAGTTAAAGCAGAATGTTATATCTTCTGTTGAAAAGCATTACTCCGATAACGGATATTCGATTTACTGCCACGATTATGACTGTGATGCCTCTGTTGACAGCAATATTGAGGCAGAGGATTCCTTTGTTTCAGAACATTCCGATGCCGACTCAAAAACCATTTTACTCTTTAATGGTTGTGCAGTGGATAAATACAAAAAATACAGCAATCCCCAGATTGTCCGTATTTGGAGCAGATATGATGCCGTTATTTATGTTGACAGCCCACAATCTGCCAATATTGATGACTATGTAGGTCACCCGCATCTTAGATATGTTCCGTCAGCTTGCTCACTTGATGATAAGTTCAGCCGAGTAGTAGGGGAGATAAATTGTATTCTCAGCTCAACCGAAACCGAAAAGAAGTTTCTTATCGAATATCCCGATATGGCTGAACTAAAAAAGTATAAACCCTTTATGTGCGAGATTGAGCAGGTTTACCTAAAGTCTGATATAGGCAGTCATCGCATAAGAAAAAGAGGTGCTAATGGTGTCTATGTTTATTTTGAAACGCTTAAGATAAGAATAAACGATTTTTCATGTAACGAGTTTGAGTCCGTAATCAGCGAAGAAAGGTATAACGAGCTTTTGGCTGATGCCGACACTGACAAGCATCCTATTAAGAAAAAGCGCTATTGTTTTCTGTACGAAGGAAAATATTTTGAGCTTGATATATTCCCGTTTTGGAATGACAAAGCATTTGTTGAGCTTGAGATAAAATATATCAGCGAACAGTTCGTCTTACCACCGGAAATTGAGGTAATCAAAGATGTTTCCGAGGACAAGCACTATAAGAATAATTATTTGGCAGGTATTGATTTATGAAGATAGTTTATCCATCGTTTTATAAAGATTTTAAGTGCATAGCAGGGGAGTGTCCAGACAGTTGCTGTCAGGGATGGGAGGTCGACGCAGATTCCGATTCTTTGGATTATTACAAAACTTTGTCGGACTCTCTTGAAATAAAACAACGCATTGACCGTGTTCTCGACAAGGACGAGTTCGGTAACACAATCTTTTCGTTGGCAGAAAAAAAGAGATGCCCTTTTCTTAATTCCGAAAACCTTTGTGATATGCATATTGCCATAGGCGGTGAGCATACTCCGTTTACCTGTCGCACTTTTCCGAGATTTATTTATGACTTCGGCGGCACAAGAGAAATCGGCGTGTCCTTTTCGTGTCCTGTTGCTTCCGATATGATGTATAATCTCGGCGAACATATGACATTTTCTTCTCATACTACAGATGAGCTTCCTACTCTAAATGATATTGATGCACAGCTTTATTTCGAACTTTGTGCCGCACGAAAAAAAGCATATTCAATCCTACAAGATGATACTAAATCGTTGCCGGACAGACTTTGTGACCTGCTCGATTTGGGAATTGGGCTTCAGGCTGAGCTAAACTCTTATACAGAAGGTGATGACGGAATTGACTTTTTTGATGTATTTCGTAACCCTGAGCTTATCAACCCACAGTGGCAGGATAAGGTGAATCATCATACTGTTAAGGCGGTAGAAACCTCATTTTCCAACGAAAATATCGCAATGTATTTTGTATACAAATATCTTTTGCAGGCAGTATATGATTCTGATCCCCTCAGCAAAATCAAGATGGCTGTGGTAGGCGTTCTTGTAAATACATATTTCGGTGAAAGCAGTTGGACAATCCATCTTTGGAGCAAAGAAACCGAGCATTCCCAGTACAATATGGATAGATACAAAAATCTCCTCCGTACCGCCCACTGCCTCTCCGCATCCGAATTAAAAAAGAGATTAAATATTGGATAACTTATATATTATTATCTGTTTGAAAAAACGATAAATATAAAATCAACCCCCACACTCATAACGAGTGCGGGGGTTTGTGCTTAATGTTATTGTGCTGAAGTTGTGGTGGTTGATGCAGATTTTGCTGTAGTGGTATATTGGTCAATGATGTCCGATATACTCTTTGTCTTTATGCTGTCAACTCTGTCAAACTCAATCTTGTCTTTTTCGTCGCCCTTTGTAGCAACACCGTTTTCTTTTGTGAGAGTCAGTGTTAGTTTCTTGGCAGTGACATTTATCTTGTATTCTACACTGCCGCTTGTGGCTGTATTGTAGAGTGTGAGCTTTTTGCCATCAACAGTATATGTGCCGCTGAAATCAAAAGAGGAGATGTAACTCTTGTAAGTGCCGTCCTCATTGAACTCATATGCAGACACACCGCTGGCACCTTGCCATTTGCCGACAAGTTGACTTTCGGATGATGAGAATGTATCCGTCAGCATTTGTATGGGATTTTCTTTGTGCACTATACAATAGATACCCGATGGCAGAATAATTACCACAAGAACAACTGCAACGATAATTGTTATTAGTTTTTTCTTGTCGATTGCTGTCTTAGATTTTTTGTCTTTTTTGGTTTCTTTTACTTCGTTTTCTTTTTCTTCTGCCTCATTGTTCTTTTTTTCGGCAGAGTCAAAATTGAGTAAATCCTTGTTATCTTCGTTAGCCATTATTTCAATCCCTTTTTCTTAAGTAAGTTTTCGATTTTGTTAGATGTGTCGAGGAGACTCGATACAGACAAATCGTGGTTAATTGTGTCGAGAAAATATGCCAAGTATTTCGACAGCTCTACGCTCTCGTACCAATCTCTTGAAAGAAGTTCCTGTGACTGATATACACCGTTTGTGGTGAATACCTTTTCAAATACACCCTCCTCATGAGCCTTGTCGAATACATCGAGACCATTGCAGAAGAGACCGAATGTTGTGCAGACAAAAATTCTCTTTGCTTTAAGTTCTTTAAGTCTCTTGGCAACCTCAAGCATACTTTCGCCGGAAGAAATCATATCGTCTACTATGATAATATCTTTACCCTCTACGCTGTCGCCGAGATATTGGTGTGCAACGATTGGATTTCTGCCGTTTACTACTCTTGTATAGTCTCTTCTCTTGTAGAACATGCCGAGGTTTACGCCCAGCTGTGTAGCAAAATAGATACATCTGTGCATTGCACCCTCGTCAGGGGAGATGACCATAAGGTGATCCGGATCGATTTGAAGATCGTTTTCTGCTCTGACAAGTGCCTTAATCATCTGATATGTAGGCATAACATTCTCAAATGACTTATGCGGAATGGAGTTCTGTACTCTTTGGTCGTGAGCATCAAAGGTGATTATGTTTTCAACGCCCAAAACGGTCAGCTCCTGCAAAGCCATAGCGCAGTCAAGTGATTCACGAGAGGAACGCTTATGCTGTCTGCCCTCGTACAGCATCGGCATAATAACATTGATTCTCTTAGCCTTGCTTGATGCAGCTGAGATAACACGCTTCAAATCTGCAAAGTGGTCATCGGGAGATTTTGGTACATCCATACCGTACATATTGTACTTCACGCTGTAGTTGAAGCAGTCAACTACAATGTACAGGTCGTAGCCTCTGATAGTATCGTTGATAACAGCCTTGCCCTCGCCACTGCCAAATCTTGCGATGGTAGTGTCAATCATATAGGTGTCTCTCTGATAGCCGTAAAAAGCTATGGTGTCCTTGTGCTCGTCTGCCTGTTCCTTTCTCCATTTTACCAGATAGGCGTCAATTTTGCTTGCGAGCTCCTCACAGCCCGGTAATGCGATGATACCTAATGGTCCGTATGGAATAGTTTGAACTTCTTGTGCTGTAATTCTTGGCATTTTATTGCTCCTCTCATTTTAGCCGTTTGCGAATATCACGGTTCGCAATTATGTGCTTTCATTTTACAACAATTCACTCAAAAAATAAACAACATATTGTAAATTTAGAGTTAAATTTTACAGATTTAAATTGAATTTTTTTGGACACTTTCACCAAATTAAGATTTTAACTTACGGTTTTTCAGAATTTTTTTCTTGATTATCAAATAACCTGCCAGGCAAATCCAGCCTGCTCCTGTGCCTGCGAGACCGATATACAGTCCCTTAGGTGTGTATTTGAGCTTAACTGTGTGCTTGCCTTTCTTCATTGTTATACCAAGTTGTGAGTCACCGATTTTGAATGTCTTTTGCTTTTGACCGTCAACATATACTGACCATCCCTCGTCATATGGGATAGAGGTGTACAGATATCCGTCGTATGATGCGTCTACAGTGCCTTCCAGAGCGGTGTCGCTGTGTTTCGTTACATTGAATACAGAGCCCGAAAGTATATTGTAAGCTTTGTCTAAAACCTGACTGTCTATGCCATAAGCGTATATGTCGAAGTTAGCATCTGTATTTTCCATTGACGACAAGTCTAATGATACAACTACTTCATCACCTGCTTTGTGCTTGCCTAAATCCATAATGTACGGTTCATCTGAACTTTGATAATGTGTGTCTTCACGGTTGTTCCAATAGTAATTTATGTTGTTTATGTCACTTGATGACACATAGATATACAGATTACCGTCGCTTACAGCTCTTATGGTTATATCAACACTTCCTGTGTTACTCTCGGAGCTGTTCTTTTGTACAAAATACGTTCCGTTTTCTGTCACTTCGTCGCATTCTGCGTTTGTGGCTTCTGTAGTTACATATTCAGCCGGAATGAACACATTGCTTACTCCTGTCGATTTGTTTATAAAGTCCTCTTGCACTTCAAACGGATTGCCCTCGTCATTGTCCCAATTCTTAATATCGGATTGAGTCATATAACCGATAGGCAAGTAATACTTGTTTTCATAAATTTTAGCATTACTGTCTTTTGTGGTGTATATGTGCTTGTAAATATCTGTGTTCAGCTCAATGGAGTTGTTGTATTGAGTCAGGTATTTTATCGCATACATCATATTGTACACAGGTGTTTGAGTGTTGTATGTGTAGGAGTTTATTCTGTTGCTCATCATACCCAGTGAGTATTGATTTTGGCTGTAGTCCTCATATGCCATTGAGGAGAATACCGATATTCCGTCATAGCCGTATGTGCAAGGATCCATTCTTGTGTCAAGGTAGCACAATTCACTTCTGTAGAATGAGTTATCCTTTTGTTTTAGGTACTTTGTGCTCTCTCTGTAAAAGTCGTAGTTCTGCACATATCCTGCATCCTTTACATCAAATACAAAAGAACCGCTGTCAGCCACAATAACCTCACAGAATGTCATTGCAATAATTGTTATACCGATTACAAACTTGTTGAATTTTTGCTTTTTTATCAACAGCAGTACGCCGGTCCAAATGATAATAAATGCGAGAGTAACATAGATTGTGTTTGTCTGCATTTTTGTTGTCGTGTTCTTTTGGAACAGCATAATCAAGAAAACCCAAAACAGACCAGCACCTGCTATGTCTTGGTATCTCAGAGCCTTTATGTGCATCAAGGCTCTGTAGCCCAGCACTAAGTATATGAATGAATAGATAAATGAGTATCTAAACGGAAGGTCATTAGGGAAGTGCATTGCGTGCCAAATGTAGTCCAGCATATTTATATCAAAGCTGAATACTAAGAACAGCATCAACACAAGATAGGAAGCTTTTTCCTTCAGTCTTATGTCTTTGTTGAGAAAATATAACGGTAAAAGAATAGCTGCAAGCATTCCGCTGTAAACATTAGGCAGTACATCGTCTCCAGATGACCTTATTGTAGTTTCCAAGTTGGCAATGTGCGATTTGATGAAATCCAAAAGGTCAAAATTAAATTCTACCGCAGAAGGGAATGTTCCCGATGTTGCACTGCTTGATTGCAGCAGCATATAAACCGGTATCAGTGCACAGGCACACAGCATAGCACACAGAACGGAAGAAAATGCAAATGTAATTCCACGGTTGATAAATGTATTGTTGTATGCTTTTATTAATATGTTTTTCTTTTTTGGCAATTCACTGTTGATTTTGGACGGTACATTGGAGATAAAGTAATATGCGATGAAATACAGTACCGAGAATATGCAGACCATATATCCCATATAGTAACTTGAGTACAACAACAGAGTGAGGGTGGCGATATATAGCCCGGCTTTGCCTTTTTTCATTATTCTCTCGATGCCAAGTATAATGAGAGGCAACAGCATCATACCGTCTATCCACATAATGTTCCAGTAGTACGCAAGAAAATATGAGCAAAATGCGTAGAATACGCCGAAACCTGCCGATGCATAAGAATGTCTGTTTACGCTTTTTTTGAGATAGTATGCAAATGTGCCGGCACTGATTACACCTTTAAGAAGAACCAAAGTGGTGATAGCATAGTCAATGTGCTTCCTGCCGAACAAAAAGATTATTGCAGACAGTGGGCTTGACAGGTAGTTGAAATAGTTACCCAAAAAGCTGCTGCCGCCACCTGACTGCCAGGAATACAAAAAGCTTTTGTGCTCCAAAACTCTGTCATAAAGCTCGGAGAACAGCGGTCCGTATTGGTGATATAGGTCCATACGCATAACCGTTGTGTCACCAAATGGGAACAGGTGGTATAAAAAATAAATAAACAGCATCGATATAACTGCTGTAACAGATGACAAAAGCACAAATCTGTTGTTGAAAAACAGCTTGTACAGTTTTCCGTTTTTATTGTCGATTGCTTTGTTACCGCAGTTAAATACAATCAATCTGTCGAAGAAGTAATTAAAAAACGCAAAAAGAAAAATTGATACAAAAAACGGTACAAAAGACTTTAGGTCCAAAAACGAACACATAAAAAATCTGCAAATTAAGAAAAATCCAACATCCACAAAACACCTAAACAAGTACAGTACGATTTGTAACGGCGTTTTTGTCTTAGCATTGTGAGTGAATACATATTTTTTCTCAAGGAAGTACAAAACTATTGCGGCGATGCCAAAAGATACACCTACCGCAATGTTAGCAGAAATTCCGAATGCTAACTTGAAAATTTGTTTCAGTACTAAAAACAGCAGTACACATACCGAGTAGCAGGCAGAGTAATTTACTGTTTCACCGTTAATGAATTTTGTAGTGAAAATTTTGTTTGTAGATTTTGTTATATCCATAAAAACAGACCTCTCATAATATAGCATAAATAATATAACATAAACATCTTAATAGTTCAACCGAAAAAAGAAAAGTCGACATTTTTGTAATAAACTTTTCATATTGCTCATATTTTTCCATAGGTGATAATGTGAAAGAAATAAAAAACATACTGTCTCTGTTTCCGGAAGAATTACACTGCGTATTTAACATGATTGATTCCTCCGTGTTGGACAGACTCAGCGAGATACGACTCCGCAGAAATAAGCCCATAGTGATTGTAATAAAAAACACATCATATTTCATAGATTACAACGGAGATATATATGACTCCCTGTCCCGAAATTGCGTGATAACAGACGAAAAAGTGTTTGAAAATACATTTATGACACTATGCAATTTTTCACTCTACAGCAATATGGAAAGTCTAAAAAACGGCTTCATAACCTTGCCCTACGGCGCAAGGATGGGAGTTGCTTCCACAGTGGTATGTGATGATACAGGTCCTGTGTCAATCAAGGAAGTGACTTCTCTTAATGTTCGTATTCCATCACGCTCAAAAGGATGCAGTAACGGTATATTAAACTTTTTGTACATAAATTCATTCCCGTCCGTTATAGTGGCAGGC